>CAMYJJ010000222.1 GCA_947258735.1 Thermodesulfovibrionia bacterium
CGCCATAAAAAAGTGCACCTTGTCCCGTGAGTCAAAATCCGGAAATGTGTCCAGGATTCTATGGTATATTTCGATGGCCTCGTTTTTAAATAACCTGGATTCATACTGGGTGAGAGAGTTTTGCGGGCCGTCTGATTCACTGCTTCTGAGAAAGTATGTGATGCGTGACCGCTCGATATAGAGCTCTGCGAGGCGCAGATAGAGTTCAGGAAGATACGGTCTGCTTCTTGACCTGTCAATCAGCGTCTTTGTGTTTCTGATCGCCATTTCCGCTTTCCTGTTGTCCTGTGTAAGTTTCTCAACAAACTTCTGCTGTATTCTGTTCCTGATATCCGTAGGTGTCCTGGCTGGCTCCCCTGGCTGCAAGAGCCAGGATAATAAGCAGCGTAAAGAAGATGCTGCATGCTGTTTTTTTCATAAATTTCTTATTCATCATTTAAAAAAAATGTCCCATTCCTCTGATTGACTGCACTTTTCTGGCAGCGTAACGTTATAATCATCCAGCTCATCCGTCCAGAACTCTCCCTGAAATGGATAAGCAACCCTGCTTTTCATAGCTGTACCTGCATCTTTGATCAGGACATTGTCTCCTTTGTAATGGTACTGGTTGACCCGTTGATACATGTCCAGACCTACTTCATACTCAAGAAGATGGGCCTCTTCTTCATACTGCAGAAGCTCGTTCGCCATGTCTTCATACTCATTTCTGACCAGCCTCTGAAGTTCCTTCACTGTTTCCTGGATCTGCAGGTTGTATATCTCGTCAATATAATCAAAGAGGGCTTTCTGAGAAATCTCTCTTCCCTGTTCCCGCTCTTTTTCGAGCAGGAGAAGGAATCTCCAGGTTTCATTGATCTGCTTTTTATTCAGAATCACCTTCAGGAGATCTTCGTTTTCAATGGCGGTTCCGCGCGCATAAATCGCGCTTAATGAATCACTGTAGTGCTTATTAAATTCCTCGACAACTGATAAAGCCTTTTGATAATGACAGACAGATTTGTAAATGAATGACTTCAGGATATAGTATTCAGGGGTAAAGAAATCCTGAAAAGATGGGGCCTGAAATGAATAGAGCAGACCCATGGCCTTTTCATTGTCTCCATTCCGGTAATGGACCCATGCCCGTTCCATGAGGTTCTTTGCCTGATCAAGCATGGGTTTGTCGATCTGCCCGTACATGAAATCAGCTTCTTTGAAATCCCCTTTTTCATACAAAAGACGCGCCAGGGTCTTTCGTACATCATTTCTAAAGATATCTGACTGAGCCGGGCTCTTCAGGACCTCTTTCAACAGCGCAATGGCATCATCGATCCTGTCCTGATATATGCTGTAGAGCGCCTTCTGGTACAGGTACCTGTAAAAGTAATAGGACCCTGGTGTTATTTGCTCAAAATGCTCCTTTCCCCATTGATCAAAACCACGCTCCCAGTCAAATACGCCCTGATGGAAATTAATAAAATCAGTTAAGTGCTGTTCTACAAATCCATATTCATGGCTGCTGAGGACTTCACGGGTAACAAGCTCGCGGTCAAACGGCAGTGTCCGTGACACTTCCTCGATCAATTCCAGGGAATATGATACGATCTTCGGATTTGGTTTCCTGGTTACAAGATGTGAAAGCTGATCAACAGAGGCATGCGTGAAGCCACGTTTTCTCAATGAGATACCAAAGAAAAATTCGGCCCATTCATAATCCTGATCATCAGGAGAGTTTTCTTTTAAATATGTGTAGAGAAACTCGCTTGCTTCCATATACCTCTTGTCCTGAAACAATGAATATCCTTTCCTGAACGCATCACTGTCTTTTTCCGATTGGTCCTGTTTAATGATTAACGCTGCTTCGTGTTGAGCTGCTTCTGCATGTCCGCACAGCAGAAAAAGAAACAGTAAGATTAATACAATTGATTTCATTCTCATCATCATTACGCTACCTCAGGTACTTCTTGAGTTTTTCCATGGTTTCATCTTTTTCCGCCTTACGTGCAGACAGGTTAAAACGATATCCAAGACTGACGCCGAACCAGAAATTGTTAATGGTCTTGTCTCCCCTGAAATTCAGCCAGTCCCTTAGTTCAATATTCAGGGCAAGATTTTCATTCATAAATATTTTTTGACCGGCGCCAATACTTAAAGACGGGGCGATCTCATTTTCAGGATCTCCAACGCTGAACTGTTTTTCATATACCACAGCGCCGCCGCCTGCAAACAGATATGTCTCATGGTTGATAACAGACCGGTTTCTGAAAATGTCCTTACCATAGAATGGTGTTACAACCAGGTGGGAATGGACAGCATACTTCGGCTCTCTGATAATGGTCGGCGTAACACCGAAGTTATTTTCCAGATCAGCCTTCAGGTCTTTTTCGCGGTTAAATATATAGTGACCTCTTGCAACTTCCCAGGCAATAAAATCGTTAAAATGAAGCGTATATCCAAGGCTCAATGGAAACACATTATAGAAATCATCATTTGAAACATATCCGGATCCCAGGCTTATCTCATGGGTACGATGAAACACCCTGCTCTGGATTGCCGAGACATGACCTTCCCTGTCCTGACTTTCACTATACCCGTTGTCAGCTGCTCCAAAGAGAAGAACTGTAATCAGGATTAACACATAACGTACTTTCATTCAACGACCTCCTTAAAATCCCACAATGTCAAAGACAAAGGGATATGAAACAATAACTTCTGTATTTGTTGGTTTCGGGAACTGCCAGGTCTTAATCGCCCCCTTGATACAGGAGTGGATATTGTCTGACTTGACTGACGATGTCTTAATACCGACCTCTCCCACCATTCCTGACAGCAGGATCTTCCATTCAAAGACAATACTTCCTGCAAGAGAGGGGTTGCCCATGAGAGCATTTTCATAACAATAGCTCACTTCATCCATGTGCTGATCTATCACCCGTTTTACCGCTTCACGGCTCATGCCACCCTGAACACGGACACTGTTATCAAGCTCAACTGATACCATGCCCTTGACCCCCTTTTGGCCGGCTGTCCCTTCATTTAATTCAGCGATCCTTCCCCCGCCTTTTGATCCGCCACTTCTCAGGACCTGGCTGGATCCCCGGGTCTTCAGCATCTCACCGACAGGCAGTTCAATTTCAGGACTGTCCAGTTTTTCAGAGATACCAGACACCCTGAAATTGTCTTCACTCATGCGCGGTGAAGAAACAGTATCAAGGTTTGTGACCGATGCCAGCGCTTCCTCTGGTTTGATCCCGCTGCTGCTACCGATCAAACCAAGTATCCCGGCCTGTTTTATATTCCTTTTTTTAACATTGCCTTTTTGTGCAGTTGTCTTTTTTATGGTCTTGACAGCCTTCTTCTTTATTGGAACCTTTTTCGGTTTCTTAACTTTCTTAATCACAGCCTTGTCAGTCTTCACCTTCTTTTTTTGAGGCTTGACAGGTTCCGGCCTGTTGAGTTTCGCTGTATCAATATGGACAAAGCGTGACTCAGGTTCTGACGGGGGCTGCTTTTGCGGCATTGTGACAAACAGTGCAACCAGCAGCATGATAACAAGATGAAATCCGGCCGAGTGCAAAAGGTTTTTATGAAATCTCTTTTCCGGTGCTGGAGAACCGGCAACATGAGGACTCTTTGATCTGACAACCCTTCTGATCAGATAATTGTAATGATCATCGGTTAATATTACCGTGCCTTTTTCCGGTACTGCTGAGCGGTAGATCTCTTTTCTTTTACTGTGCACATTTTCATGAGTACATAACCCGGCAATATCCGTATCCGGCTCATTGTCGATACATAGCTGTCCTCTGAATCGGTCTGTGAAATAGAAGTAACAGCCATGACTGTTTTTATTTTCTGCCAGACAAAATTTTCTTTTTCCATCCGCATATTGATACTTCTCTTTCTCATCAAGAAAACTGATATCATAAATATGGTCGTCCCTGTATTTTATGATCTGAAGAGCAACGAGTCCGGTTACCGACGTAGAATTAATCTGCCTGTCTTCCAACAGCCTTTCTCTGAGAAATAATGGGAGATCTCCTACATCATCATCTTCATCCTCTTCTGTTTCTTCCCCATAAACAAAAGAGTCGGCTGTACGCTGCCGGAATTGAGTTTCGATCTCATGCAGAAATTCTTCAGCAACAGTATTATTCAATTCAGGAGCTGTGGTCTGATCTAATGCAATTGGATTTTCTGTGTCATACTCCGGTTCGATCAGAATATCGCCTGATGCTGTATCTTTTGCACATATCTCTGACTCACTTGCATCTTCAATAGTCTGTGCGGAGTCCTTACCCTTCACAAGAGGGATGATTTCATGTTCTATGAGACACTCCCTTTTCATGGTAGTTGACGTTGCCAGGCGTTCCTCCTCCTGATTGAGTGATGATGTTGCAGTAAATTCCTCTACAGGCTCCTTAACCGTTTCCGGTCCTGCAATTGTCATCTCATCATCAGTAATGGAAACACAATCCTCCAGCACAGTATCCGGGGATATATGATTAGCTAATTCCGACAGGACCGCATTTAATGAAGATGGTTTCTTAATCTTGGCTTTAAGGGTGTAAGAACCGATTTTTACGGAATCCAGAGGCCCCAGTGTACGTGTTGATACGAGTTCATCGTTTACACGTACTCCTTCAATGACACTGATATCAAAAACAGTGATTTCATTACCAGTCACATAAAAAACCGCCTGTACATCTGCAATAGTTTCTTCATCCAGAACGATATCTGCTTTTGTATTTTTTCCAATTGAAACAGATTGCTGGGCAAAGCAGTCCCATCCCAGCAGTTCACCGTCCTGATACACAAAACACTCTATCACAGTGCTTTTTTTGTTAATCTTTATTTCTGTTTTAACTTCTCTGGCTGATTCAAGCATGTTCAGTTTTCCATCGTAAAAGTATTGACGTTAAATGCATGACTGCCAAACACCATTTATTCTTCACCATTGATCCCCTTCAGTGTCCCTTGCGGTACATCTTCCATAATTTCTTCTCTAAAGTGTTCTCTGCTTTTCAGCATGCTTTTAATCTCACTTTTTTTGCGTTTGAGCAGATATACCGCACCGGATTTAATTGTCTGCCCCATGATAAAGGCATTCCCGAAATCAATCCGTTCAAGCAGCTCAGGGCTACTTCCCTGCAGGCCTTTTCCAGACTGAGCTGTACCCTCCTGAACTATCCCTTCTGCCAGT
>CAMYJJ010000223.1 GCA_947258735.1 Thermodesulfovibrionia bacterium
TCTGCATATAGGTTAATCTGTCATATTGCCTTATTCATACAATACCACGCAACAAGAATTCAGCTATATATATTCTCTGCCTATATTATCATTTTAACATCTCCTTCAAATTCAGGAGAGTCTCAACCGCTGGATGGTCTGACGGGTCCTTTGAAAAATATGAATAACGAATATTCCCTTCTGTATCAATCAGGAATACACCGGGAAGCTGCATCGTATCTCCCCGTGGTATGCCCGGCATGTATCCCTGCGACATGGCCCTCATCCCTTTCAGCAGGACTGACGCTCGGGCCATACTTGCAACTGTGCCTCTTTTAAGATCGTATAGACGGTAAAGCTCTTTGTCAGGATCGCATATGATCGGGAAAGAAAGAGAAAACTCTTTTCTGAACTGTTCAGCCTGCTCAGGTTTTCCAAGCCCGACCAAAACCACAGTGATACCCGCCTCAATGAACTTATCCCGTACGCCGTGCAACTGCACCGCCTGCTTCCGGCAGAAAGGTCAGCCAAAGTGCCTCAGAAACACAAGAAGCAAAGGTTTATCTTTCCAGAAGTCCCTGATAGCAAGAGACGTTCCGTCGGACATGGTCACATCGGTATCCGGTGCTTTTTTTATGTCTGACTCTTTCAAAATATTATTGAACAATGTTTCAACCGCTTGATCGGTTCAAGCGGTTAATACCCTTTCTTCTTATCCTTAACCATGTTGATAATACCGCATGCATCGCGGGATCCGCCGGCACATCCCTTGACCACTCCTTCCGGGCAGTAGGTATCCATATTCGTGTGAATGATGAAAGAACTGCCATCTTCATCAAATAAAGAGAGCGGTCCTTCAGAAAGCGTTATCCGGCTGGTAGTTGTTTTCATAGATCCTTTTCCATTCTTTGAATCAATATTTACCAGGTCGCCGGAGTGAAATGGATGGTTGCCGTCTGGATTGGTAAAGCCATGGGGTCCGGGATCAAAATGTCCTTTTGCTGCACCGCATGGTTCACACTGGGCAGTTTCATGGATATGGACAGCATGCCTGCCATCAGTCAGGCCCTTTACCTTTAAATGAATATCAACAAGCTTTACTCCCTCTCCAGATTTGTGCTCTTTTAATGTTGCTGTTCCGGATATCCCTGCGTCAGTACACCCTTTGATCGTTGCCTCTGCTTTTTTTCCCTTTTTCCCCCAGGCATCAGCAAAATCAATGCTTCCCAGGCATATCAATGTAACGGCAAGTGCGGTAAAAACTATCCATCTCTTCTTCATTGTACATATCCTCCTTTCAAGATACTCACATTATTGATATAATTATCCCATCAGCAGGATAAATCAGAATCCTTATGATCCATAATTATCAGCAAGATAATCTATGATAGTCTTTGCCTCATCATCTGTAATGGGGCAGCCGTTTACGTTTTTCATTCTCATTACTGTCGTCTTCCATGCTTCTTCTGTCTTTTTCTTTGACTTCGGTCTCTCAATTGAATGGCAGCGACTGCACTTGCCTTCAAATAGTGCTTTGGCATCAACCTTCTTTTCTTCACCATAAACAGTTATCGCTGACACAGTCATAAATATCAGCACTGCAACATAAACTGCAAGTTTATTCATACTTCTTCCTCCTCTTGTAAATGGTTGCTATGATCGATATATTCTTTTCTTATATATATCACTTATGCGGATGAACGTCAATCAATCAGATATTAAACTATTAGTTCATAATATTTTGGAACAGATGTCATCCTGAACTTGTTGCAGGATCTCAAGATATGTAATGTGCAAAAAAAAGGGATTCTGAAATGAATTCAGAATGACATAGTGATTGTTTTATATGCTTTTTTACAATCCTTACTCAGTGATCTCTAACCGGTAAAAGGCTTCTCCAAGCTCGAATTCTTCTCCTTCTGCCATTTTCTGACAGAACTCGCGGAGCCATGCATCAAGGTCCGGCTTGTTCATTTCCCTGACCTGGCTTTCATGACAGCGCAGGGCTTTTATTTTCTGCTCAAAGGTATGGGTAATATCCACCTGCAAATTCGGATTATCCGCTCCCCAGAAATACAGCTCCCTGACTTTATGAGGATTAAGCCCTTCTTCCAGTAAATCAGGATAGGCAAGATGGTCCCTTGCAAAAGGATATACCGCATCGAGAGTAACTTGGCCGATAATACGGTGGTCCCGGTGCCATATGTACCGGCGGTAAGGATCAGATGTTACAACGGTATGCGGACGATATTTCCTGATAACACGAACGATCTCTTTTCTGAATTCCGGCGTGTCCTCGAGTCCCTGATCAGGATGCCGTAAAAACACTGTTTCCCGGACTCCCAGTACGTCTGCTGCTGCACGCTGCTCCTTCTCCCTGATTGCAGAAAGATCATCCGGTTTCAGTTCGAGGTCTGTCGTCCCCTTTTCTCCGCTTGTGCAGACAACATATACGGCACTTTTCCCTTCCTGTGCCCAGCGGGCCACGGTTCCTGCCGCGCCAAACTCTGCATCATCAGGATGGGCAGATATGACAAGTATGTCAGAGGAATTAGTCATATTAAGCTTAGAAATATTTGCCGTCATTCCCGCGAAGGCGGGAATCCAGGATTTTCAAAACTGCTGGATGCCCGCTTACCACATGCGGGCATGACGCTACATGTTGAATTATATTGACTCAGCTTTTATCACGATACAAGCGCCTGTTGCCTGTTCTCTATTTCATCAGAAACTGCTTGATGATAATCCTTCATAAGTTTCAAGGCACTATTATTCCATCCATGTTTAAGGACTGACTGCCGAACTGCTTCCCTGTTCATTCGTTTCTTGACAGGCATTCCAATGAAGTCTTTGATCGCCTTTGCATAGGCATGAGGACTGGGATCATTAACAATGGCCCCTGTCAGACCGTTTTGAATTATGTTATCCATGGCCCCGACATTTGATGCAACCACTGGTGTGCCGCAGGCCAGTGATTCAAGCGCCACAAGCCCGAAGCTTTCATAATAAGACGGAAGCACAAGCAGGTCAGCCGCACTGTAAAACAGAGGAAGTTCATCATGGTCTGCCCTTCCCCTGAGAATTACCTTATCGAGAATGCCCATCCTTCGCGCCATTCGCTTTATTTTCAGTGAGTCAGCGCTTGTAATCCCGTCACCTCCAACCATTACCAGTCTAAAGTCTTTTTTCTGTCGTAAATGCCCCATGGCATAAAGAAGCCTGTCTATTCCTTTCACCAGTGCAAACCGCCCAACATACAACAGGAAATCCTTTTCAACCGGAAGATCCAATACTTCTCTGGCCTTCTCCTTATCAAAGGGACTAAACCTGTCAAGATTTACCCCGCAGGGAACCAGTCTGATCCTGTCATCGGGTACCTTAAGATATTTGGTAATATAGTTTTTTTCTCTTACCGTAGGGGCGAGGATGAGATCACATTGATTGGCGAGTCTCTTTTCTGAAACGAGCCTGTCTGTGGGTTCCTGTTCATAACAGCTTATTTTTTTTACTATGCCTGTTGTATGCAAAGTCAAAAGATGGGGCACATCCCAGCGCTTCTGCGCAATCGTACCTATCTGTCCCGATACCCAGTAGTGGCTGTGCACCAGGTCATAGGATAATGAATTCCTCAATCTAAACATTTCAAGTGACGACCACAGTTCAGGAAGATGTAAATAAAGCTTGTTCCCGGCAATATGACGGGATCCAGGTGTTTTCAGATATATTACGCGAACATTGTCTGCAATACGCATTGTATCACTGTGCCCTTCCCCCGAAGATTTCGTAAATATATCTACATGGTGTCCGGCACGTCCCAGCTCTCGTGAAAGCTCCTGAATATAGATGCTCATGCCGCCCGTGTCCCGGGTCCCGAGCTTGCCCAGCGGATCAGAATGAATGCTGAGCATTGCGATTGTTAATGATTTACCTGAAAATGATCTCATGTTGATCATTCATTTTATACAATTAACTGTTTCAGTTCAATCCGATACCTGTGCAGCGGTTCCGGTCTTCCACCCAGCTGCCGTTTATATTTCTCATCACCCTTAAGAAAGTTAAAGCTTTTTCTTCCCCTCTGAATGCTGTCCTTAATGCCAAAAACTTTTGAAAGAAAGCCAACGCTCAGGTTCCGGTACCGGCTGTTGTAGCCATTGTTGTACAGATATACTGTTTCTCTATAATCAAAGAAGATAACTGCTGCAGCTGTTTCATTATTGATATCGAGAAACAATATTCTCAAATGCCCTGTTTTTGCCATTTCTGCTGCCAGCATTCTGAAAAAGGACTCCATGGGAGCTGTTAAGAATTCAGATTTCTCAGGTATATTCATTCTGAAAATTTTAAAAAACATGTCCATTGCCGGTCTGACCTGATCAGCATCCTCAACTATTCGAATTTCAATATTGCCGGCATCGTGGAGACGTCGCAGCTTACGCCGTATCTCATGCCGCTCCTTTCCGTTCAATTGATAAAGGTAATCATCCCATATCTGCGGAAGCTCCAGGTCGTATATTCGGTCAGATGGATCTGAATGAACGGTACATTGTATATCATCAGCATTCGCTGAGAGGGTTGAAATTATGGGGGAATCCCCGCACACATGGCCAGCGTCCAGATGGGTTACACCCTTCTTCCGAAGATAATCAAGGAGGACCCTGAAAAAATGTATTTCCTCTCCAGGTGCGATTATAAAATCAAGATAATCACAAACATCTTGATCACCGATAATAAAGGCGGTACTCTCCTTGGTGTAAAGGGGGGCAATGCCAATGATTTTCCCCTTTATCGAGATCGAGCAGATATGTAATGATTTTTCCGCACCAAATGTACTCCACCATGCCTTTAGCCAGGGAGGCAGAACAAAAAGACAGTCCCAGTTCAGACGACTCGCCGGATCCTTCCAGATTTTGAAGAGGGAATCGAAAGATTCGATTGTTACTTTTACTCGTTCAGGCAGAATATTTGGCATGCTTTATCTATCAGTCTATTTATCTTGAGAGGATCTCTGTAAAATGCTTTATTATTTTTTTGTCATGCCCGAGTTTCTTTATCGGGCATCCAGAATCTGTTAAAAAGACTGGATTCCCGCCTTCGCGGGAATGACGGACGAATAATCGATTTAGAACAGACCCTTATTAACCTCGCCGTCCCAGTAGCCAGCGTGTTCCTGTGTCTGTATCCTCTACCTGAATACCCGCGTTC
>CAMYJJ010000224.1 GCA_947258735.1 Thermodesulfovibrionia bacterium
TAGGAATTGTATCTTCTGCAGATGCAGGCGCATCACAGAGGACTTTTAAGAGAGTACCACCAGGGGCCTTCTCCAGGGTCTTCTTTGTAATAACTAAAGGATAGGGGCAAACCCTTCCCAGAACATCCAGGGTCTGTGTTGGTTCTTGTGATTTTAAATCTGACATTACTACCTCCCGGGCTTATATTGTTTAGAAGAAGAGAAGGTGTTTCATCTCTTCCATCATTTTTGTTATTTCTTCATACGGCACTACTTTGACATCCATGTCACCACCCATTTCTTCTGCATTTAATACAATGTCGCTTTCTGACATGCCATACTTCTCCAGATCTTCCCTGCAGACGAGAATATTGAGGTCACACAGCAGGCCCATCTTAACATGCGACTCTGTGCTGTTAAACTGGTAATTATCAAGGGCCTTCTGGTCCTTTATGCAGTTCAGAACACCTTCGCCTACAAAGGCAACATCACACGTAACTTCATCGTCATCATCAAGGTAAATTTCAACGCTCTGTGAAGCAATAGCATGAGTGAGAGCGAGTTTCGGGTTTTCACTTTTGTATCCGGGCCGTTGAACAATGAATCCAAGTTTTGTTGTAGCCATTCTTATTCACCTCCTATATGAAGGACCCTGTCGGCATCAAACGTACTGCCGAGATACCAGTCCATGCTGAATCTCTTTACGCCTTCAAGTGTATTATCATCATGATACCCTCTTGCTTCTGCGCAGGCTTCACATGCAGTGACGTTCAGGCCTTTTTCCATCAGTTCCTTTAAGGGTTTTTCAAGGTATGAATAGTCCTTGAAAGCGCGTTGCTTCTCAAGTGAGAGCATGGTGCCGTTTCCTGAGACCCAGAGGTCTACCTTATGGCCCTTGTCCAGGGCTGCTCCGGCCAGCTTTACAGCAAAATCCAGGTTTGTCGAACCTACCAGTGAAGCGAAACAACCGATTGTCAGTTTGCCCATAATATTTAAATCCTCCTATAACCAAGCTGTTTTTTCATAATCGTTGAACATGAGATCTACTACATCACCAAATGTGACAACTTTTACCTTGCTGTCTACCTTGGCAGGATCTATTCCTCTGGTTTCCAGGTCTTCCTTAAGAGCATATAAATCGGCAGAACTGTCCAGTATTGATGAGGCATTTCCATTTTCCTTGACAGATGCGTGGTAGACACCGTTTTGAACAAGAATAATTCCCATTTTTTCGGGTTTCAAACGTTCAAGGGTGTCAACAGTCATTTTGTAATCACTTACAAACACAGCTAATTTCATAAAAACCTCCTGTGGAAATTTTGGGGGTAAACGAAAGTCCATAATTCTAATATTACCCTGTACTTTTGTCAAGATTGAATGAAACTATTAATATTCTTTATGATGGGGCAGGAGATGAGTGATAATCACATGATTATCCATTCAGACATCTTTCTGATGTCATTCCCGTGAACAGACTGTGTCATAATTGTCATCCTGAACTTGTTTCAGGATCTCATGATTTGCAACATGCTTTTAAGACGAGATTCTGAAATGAATTCAGAATGACATTAGGCATGTTTTTCATTTTGTGACACAGTCTGGAAAAGGGAACCAGTCTTTTCACCAGGGCACTGGATACCCGCCCTCCGCGGGTAAGACAACATTTCCTCTGGCGGTCTTTCTCAACTGCCTGTGAAGGTTGACCCCATTATTTTTTACTACAATCTTAGAAATGAAAACAGGGACTCCATGTATCTTCTGGTCCAGAACGTCTCGACAAGGCCCACCTTCCAGACATCTCTTTCTTTAAACATTTTCAGTTGTGACGGGCGGGATGATTTTTTGTATGTTATGTTTATTTCAGCCTTGCTGTTTTTGATGTACCCGATGTTCCACTTACTTTCTTCCAGCACCATGTCCGGATCGAATTTTGTCCTGGCAGCGTTCCAGAAATTCCTCGCTATGATACCGTTCTGATGAAAGCTTTCACGAATAACATTTCTTTCTATTTTAACGCCTTTTTCCCGGGATGCATCATATACTTCATTGACAATTTTATTTTTTGACTTGTCAGACAGTAAATCCCATGATGTATCAAAATCACTCTCTTTTATGGATATAAAAAATCCTTCGGCAGAATAAAGAATTGAATTCAGGACAAGCAGTGAGTTTTCTGTATTGTGGTTATATTGAACGGCACATGATGAGCAGACGAGAAGTATGAGAAAAGCAATGATTGATAAAAGCTTTTTCATAAGATGAAGGGATTACACCTTGACAGGCTGTTGAAAAACTTAATTTATATATTTTATCATCCGTTGCCGTCATTCCCGTGAAGACGGGAATCCAGTCTTTTCAGGATGTTACTGGATACCCGCCTTCTAGGGTATGCCATAATTATTGATCACAAAGAGTTTTTCAACAGCCTGATGCTCAAACCATGTATTGTCACCCTGAACTTGTTTCAGGGTCTTATAACCTCTCAATATCCATAGATTCTGAAACAAGCTTGCCTACCGGCAGGCAGGTTCAGAATGACATTATGAAGTTTATTGATTTGGGCAACAGCCTGTCAAGGCGTGACCCCACTTGATTCATAGTTAATGAGAAGGAGGAGTTGAACTGCCACCTCCACCGCCGGCAGCAACAGCAATCCCCGTACCGAGAACAGCAATAGCAGCCACAATCTTGCCTGTTGTTCCCATTGAAAATCCTGTTCCTGCTGCAGCACCTGCTGCCTCTCCAACTGAGATCGCAGCAACAGCAGAAGCAACATCGACCATGCCAAGCTCATTTAAAGCAGAAATCAGTTTGATCTGATCTGCGACTATATATCCCAGGACTTCACCGGTTGCTTCATCAAGGACAGGCAGGGCCACATCAGACCCTGACAGGGTAGGGACAGTTGCCCCTTCAATATATGTTCCCTGGGCTTTAACTGCCAAAAAACGCGCATCATCTTCAGTATCAATTTCATCAACAACAGTCTCTGCGTATGTTAAGGGGTGAGGCACAACGGAAGAAATAATAAATACTATTACCATTAATAAAACTGCAGGCACTGATGAAGCTTTTAACATATAAAATTCCTTAAAATATAGGGGTCATATTAATGAATCATGTTCCTGTCTTTCTGCAGATATATTGTCACGTTTCTGCCGATAAAATCAAATAAATTATGGAAGTGTTCTATATCCTGCTGCGTATCTCTTGTCCAAGGCGATACTGCGTACCTGAACACTTTTCTTGAATCAGATCCTCTGAACAGGCGTAGTGGAATGGAGACACTGATCCCCTTGTCATGATATCCGGGATTTATATTGTCGGTAAATATCCCGGTGTCGGAAAAACTGTACCATGCCTTCAGTGTTACGCCTTTGATGAATTTTGAAACGGTTACCCGTACTCCGTCATCCCCTGCCAAAAACCGTCCAGCTTTTATATCTATTGCTGATTCTATCTCAGGAATATTAAGGCGGCCATTAATGAAATAACTCGTATAATTGTCTTTGACGTTATCTTTCTGAAACTCAAAGGGGCTGTCGCTCTCTCTCTTTTTCACTACACTTCCGCTGACACCGAGCAGCACCCTCCCATCGAGTACAGGAGATGCGATTTCTGCATCTACCCCCGCATACTGTATCTCAAGCAGACCTGCGGAAATCCTGCCGTACATATGGGGAGACAACTTTGTAATCTGGTCAAACATGAGTCTTTCCAGTGCCAGCTGGCTGTTCATATACAATGTCAGATCGCTTCTTACCGGGATCGATGATTCATCAAGGCCTTCCACAGGGATGGTGTTGAGCGGATACCACTGTACTCCCGCAATAAGTGACCCTCCTTTCCAGGGATGATACATTCCCCACCCAGAGAGTCCCAGCCTGTATTTAAAGAATCCCTCCCGGGAATTAAGGTACATCTGGAAATTGGGTTTATACCCGGCATGCATGGTTTTTTTAAAAAATAAAGGGATGCCGGGTGTTGTCTGTACGGACGTATCAAGTGGTGACATGTATAAAAATTCGTTTACCGTCATCCGCTCCTGATACAGCTCGTGAATATCGATGGAAGTTGTTGTCATTTTAATAACAGGTATCCCGTTTTCCCTGAGAATGATATGCACCGCATCGATCTTAGATAAATCTGATCCGGACAGAATTTCCAGAATCACTCCCAGGGCTCTGGTGCTATAGAAATACTTATCGTTTTGAGCTTCTATCCACAAGTCAGTTCCTGTTACGGCAACACCAACACTGCTGAACCCGGAATAATGTATGGCCTTTAGTAATCTAGTTTCAAAGGGGCTTTTGCTGTCAAATGAATCAATAGTATAAATGGGATTATGAATGGGTATGAGAGGATTGCCTATCTCAAATGCGGTTGATATACTGAATCCAAACTGTTCTCCTCTCTGGTAGCTCAGGTCCATCTCCAGCCATTCTGCAGGCTTGAACCTCATGCCATAATTAAATTTTGAGGGAACAGGTTCAGTGAAGAAAATAGGCTGAATCGGGTCCTCAGTCTGCTCATGATATCGTATCGGACTGTATTCAACCATTAATGCAAATCTGTCTGATGGAGCAAACTGGACCCCCCAGAAGAGCTGTGCTTCATCAAGCCATGATTTGGGATCTGAAAATAATTCGACCTCTATGTTCTGCGACTGAGTTTCAAGCTGCTTTTTTCCGAACCTCCCGTTCCCAAATCCAAAGCTAACATCAAATGGATATATCTGTTTGCTCATGACTACATATTGCGAAGCATACAGTCTTGTGCCATGAGGGTCCATTATCCCTATTGCCATCGCCGGCAGGTATTTGCCTTCAGGATACAACTGGTATTTCAGACCGATTGCCTTGTCTTTGCTTGAGGACTGTCCCTTAAATGTTGTTTGAGAAAAAGTAGTAACCCGTCCGTCAATCTCAAGCCCCTGCAATGGACTGATGGAACCGAAGTAATGTTTATAAGGTTTAATATAGGTGAATCCTGCCCGCATGCTGTTTTCCCTCATGATTCTGGCACTCGGTATTTCCATCAGACCGGTATTTCCCCAGTTTGAGGGAAAGGTGAAGGGGGCATCGCCAGCACAGACTGGAGTAATGAGTAATGAGTGATGAGTGACGAGTATAAAGAGGGAAATAAGGAATATACGGCAGATAAAAAGGCACATAGTGACAAACGGACAAAGTGAAG
>CAMYJJ010000225.1 GCA_947258735.1 Thermodesulfovibrionia bacterium
TGTTTTGATTAACCTGTCAATCTGTTCTGACTGCCACTCGTTTAATTCCTTAAATTCAAGACCTATCAGGATAGAGAAACAATTGGGATCATCTCTTCTGATCCAGCTGATACGGGTATTCAGAGAGATACGTTCTCCCGGCGGGACATTTATTTCAAGTTCTATCCAGGAGTCTCTTTGCTCGATGATATCGAATCGATTATATTTATCTTCAAGCTGGATACAGGCTCCATTTGTTGAGAGGTCTTTGATATAACCTGTAAAAGATTTATCCAGAATATTTGGAGAGAAGAGCGTCAAGTCTAATGGATATGACAATATTAGTCGCGTATGCTCTCTTTTTTCCGGTGTCTCGCTGTTCATATCTAATAAATTCGACATGTTTAAAATGAAACTTGAGCTGTAATCATAAAGAAATTATGAAATACAGAATTCTGAGCAGTTTTTCAATATGTACAGTGACTTATTGCAATATAATAGGCTATTTGTTACTATCAAATGTTTTATATGAACGAGTCAGAATCAATAAATGAGCAGTCTGAAGGAATTCAGAATGAGCTAGTCAAGGCCGGGTTTCTGGCAAGATTGATTGCACGGACCATCGATTTTACGATTGTCGTAGCAATATATGAAATAATCCCGGCAATAGGCTTTTTTGCCGCACTTGCATACCTCCTGTTAAGTGACGGACTGTTTGAGGGCAAGAGCATTGGTAAAAGCCTGTTAGGGATTAAGGTGGTGGACAAGGGTAACAGGGAACATTGCGGTTACAAGGAATCGATATTCCGGAATTTCCCTTTTGCAGCTGCATTAATAATGTATGGGATATTTAAAGTGGTCCCTCTGTTAGGAGGACTGATCTCTTTTGTTGCAATAGCGGGTATTCTTATATTCGAATGTCTCGTCATAATTGGAAGTGAAAACGGCATGAGACTCGGCGATGAGCTTGCAAATACCCGGGTCGTTGATGATAAACAAGGGGGAGTACATGTTTCATAAAATTCTTGGATGGTTTTCGAATGATCTTGCCATAGACCTTGGTACGGCAAATACCCTGGTGTTTGTTAAGGGCAAGGGTATTGTGTGCAATGAGCCTTCTGTTGTGGCTGTACAGAAAGACAAGGTTATAGCCGTGGGCAAAGAAGCACAGAAGATGCTTGGCCGTACCCCGGCCAATATCACGGCAATGCGGCCCATGAAAGAAGGGGTCATAGCAGATTTTGACAAAACAGGCGAGATGCTGAAATATTTTATCAGAAAGGTCCATAACAGAAAGAGTTTTATATCTCCGAGGATTGCAATCGGTGTCCCTTCAGGTATTACCCAGGTTGAGCAGAGGGCGGTCAAGGATGCGGCCCAGGCTTCGGGAGCTCGGGAAATCTACCTGATAGAAGAGCCGATGGCTGCTGCTCTTGGAGTAGGCCTGCCCATAGGTGAACCATCGGGGAACATGATCGTTGATATTGGCGGAGGTACAACCGATGTAGCGGTTATATCCCTTCATGGTGTTGTATACAGCAAAGCTGTGCGCATGGGAGGAGATAAGCTCGATGAGGACATTGTGAACCATATTAAAAACAAGGGCAGGATCCTTATCGGAGACAGAACAGCAGAGCTGATCAAAAACCGCATAGGCTCGGCCTACAAGGTCGATGAAGAAAACAGGTCCATGGAAGTAAAGGGGAGAGACCTTGTTTCGGGAATTCCAAAGACGGTCACTATATTTGAAGATGAAATAAGAGAAGCAGTAAGCGAAACGATAGTAGTCATTATAAACGCGATTAAAGTTGCACTTGAAAATACTCCGCCTGAACTTGCCTCTGACATTGTTGACAGGGGAATTGTCCTTGCCGGCGGAGGCGCTCTCCTCCGGGGACTGGATGCCCTTATCAGACATGAAACCAGTCTGCCTGTTATCGTAGCTGAAAATCCGCTCCTGGCTGTGGTAAATGGAGTGGGTGAAGTGCTGGATGACCTTGACATTCTGGGCAGGGTCTCTTTGTAAAAACTAATATGGGATGTTAAAGAAAAAAATATTTCTTTTTGCCCTTCTTGTGCTTTTGCTCTTTGCACTGCTTTCATACCAGAGTATGAAAAGTAAAAGCAGTTTCATGGATTTCCCTTTCCACCCCTTGAGGATGCTTGAACAGATCAGTTCTTCCGTTACACACGAAATCGATAATATCATTAATACCTATGTCATGGTTATTGGCAAAGAGGCTGAGAACAGACGTCTGCTCAGGACGATTCAGGGTCATGAGGCAGAGCTGAACAGGTTAAAGGAGCTGGAACATGAAAATGAGCGGCTCAGAAAGGTCCTGCAGTTAAAATCTGCAAGAAAGGACTATATGGCTACTGCTGATGTGTATGCCAGAGACCCCACCAACTGGTTCCAGATGTTCTGGATTAACAAGGGAAAGAGCACAGGCATTGAAAAAGATATGGTTGCGCTCACGCCGGCAGGTCCTGTTGGAAAGGTAAACAGGGTTTTTGAAAGGGAAGCAAGCATAATGTTAATGACTGATGTAAACTCCTCTGTCGCAGCACGGCTTCAGTCTTCAAGGATTGAAGGAATGCTGGAAGGCAGGGGCGATGATATCTGTATGCTGAAGTATGTATCAAAAGATGCTGAGGTAACACCCGCTGAGAAAATAATTACATCCGGGTTTGACGGCATTTACCCTGAAGGTCTTCTGATAGGGTATGTTTCAAAGGTAACCAGGGAAGAGGGGGAGATGTTCAAGGTGATTGAGGTGAAACTGGCCCAGGACCTCGGCACGGTAGAAGAGGTGATGATCCTTAAGAAATGAGACCTTTTTTAATATATCTCTTCTTTATATACTGCAGCCTGACAATACAGGCTGTATTTATTCATGGGGCCAGACCCGACATCGTGATGGTCCTGGTCTGTTTATACACACTCAGACATGGTCAGGTCAGGGGAGTTGCTTTAGGTGTGTGTGCCGGCCTGTTAATTGACACAGCAAATGGATTTATCCTGGGCCCGAATATCCTGAGCAAGGCAATGGTAGCATTTCTTACAGGCACCATAAAGGACAATCTGTATCAATGGAATGCTTTTATTAATGCCCTGGTTGTGACTGTCCTGTCTGTTGTTGATATTTTTCTTATATTCATAACTTTTGAGATATTTTCAAAGGTCTCTTTTTTGGGCAGGTCATGGGATAACCTGATATTGCAGGTTCTATATACATTAGTGACGTCGATGGTTCTTTATCCCTTAGTGATCAGGTCACGGAGAATAACATATGAAGTGTAATGAATTTATGTATGTTTTTATAGAACATTTTAAAAACACCGGATTCCCGCTCAACGTGCCGCGGGAATAACAACTCAATATTTGAATGTATACACAGTCGCTCATGAAACATAAATGTCTATGAATTTACCTATGCAACGAACGGATGTAATTACAGGAAGGTAACATGGAGAAAAGGATCAGGATTTCCCTTTATATCGTATTTGTTTTATTTTGCCTGTTTACATTACGGCTCTTTAATCTTCAGGTTCTGAAAGGAAATGAATACAGGAAGATTGATGAACGGAACCGTCTCCGGGTAGTTGATATTCATGCTCCCAGGGGAATAATTTATGACAGGAACAATAATGCTCTTGTCAGAAATGTTCCTTCATTTGACATAACTGCCATAAAAGAGGACATGCCTGATGATGAAAAAATATTATCAGAAATAGGCAGGCTTATCGGTTTAAAAGTGGAAGATCTTACATCCAGGTTGGAAAGTTCAACCTCAAGCCCTTTTCAGAACCATATACTGAAACAGGACGTATCATTCAAGGAAGCTGCAAGGGTGGAGGCGCGAAAGGCAGACTATCCGGGGCTGCAGATTAACGTGGTTGGCGGCAGGGATTATTTATATGGCCATGCCGCCAGTCATCTGCTGGGATATCTGGGAAATATGGGTTCCCGCCTGGCAGCACATCCACGATATGCAGGAGTGCCTGAAGGGGCCTGTATCGGTCTCCTGGGAATCGAGAAGGGCCATGATGTTTCATTAAGGGGGCTTGCCGGAAAAAAAATTCTCGAGGTTGACGCCCTTGGCAGGATCATAAATATCGTAAGAATTCAGAGACCTGTCAAGGGAAGAGACCTTAAGCTGACGATAGATATTGATCTTCAGATCGAGGCCGAAAAAAATCTCAAGGACCTCGCAGGCTCTGTTGTTGTTCTGGACCCGGGAACAGGCGCAGTGCTGGCACTTGCCAGCTCCCCGACGTTTGATCCTAACCAGTTCGTCAGGGGAATCGATACAAAAGACTGGAAAAAATTAACGAAGGACAGGCGAAAGCCCCTTCTGAACAGGGCCATCCAGAGCCAGTATGCTCCGGGCTCTACATTTAAAATCATTACCGCAATCGCTGCCCTTGAGGAAGGGATCATTAATAAGAATACCAGGTTCTATTGCGGCGGCTCAACCATGTTCGGCAGGCTCTTTAAATGCTGGAAATGGAACGGCCACGGAAGTGTAGACCTGCGCAAGGCAATAGTAGAATCCTGTGATGTTTATTTTTATGAGGTTGGAAAAAAAATCGATATTGATATTTTATCTCAATACGCGTTTGGGTACGGGCTTGGACATGCAACGGGGATAGATCTTAAAGGGGAGGTTTCAGGTATTGTACCGACAAGGAGATGGAAGCAGGAGGTGAAAGATGAAAAATGGTATAAGGGAGAAACCCTTAATACCGTTATTGGCCAGGGATACCTCTCTGTCACTCCATTGCAGATCGCATCAATGATGGCAGCTGTTGTAAATGAAGGAAAGCTGTATAAACCATATCTTGTCATGGGTTCTGAAAACAGGGTCATGGCTGACAGCATGAAAAAGATTCACCCTTCCCATATAAAATTAGTAATTGAAGCCCTGCATGGAGTAGTTACTGAAAAAGATGGAACAGGAAGTATAGCCAGGTCTGACATTGTCAGTATAGGCGGGAAGACGGGCACCACCCAGGTTGTCGCTGGTACCTCAGACGCTAAAGACATACCTGAAAAGTTCAGGGACCATGCCTGGTTTGTGGCCTTTGCTCCTGTAGATAATCCGGAGATAGTGGTGTCTGTCTTTGTAGAGCACGGCGGGCATGGAAGCACAGCTGCTGCACCGA
>CAMYJJ010000226.1 GCA_947258735.1 Thermodesulfovibrionia bacterium
GGCGATCGGCCGCTCCTTTACGCCGCCCACAAAGATATCGACATTTTTTTCCTGGAGAAATGATGAGAGCTCCAATGGATTGGAGTCATCGACAATGATCGTTCCCGGATCGGTGATCTCTTGCAGTTCCTTATACTCAGATTCAGTGCCGGTCTGTGATCCGACCATCACCACATCCATGCCAAGAAGCCTGAACGCCTTGACTAAAGAAAAGGCTTTAAAGGCGCCTCCCACATATATCGCGGCCTTTTTGCCGGTGAGTGCTTTGCGGTATTCCTGAATCCGGGGGTAAATTATCGAGAGTTCTTCCTTTACAACCTCTCTGGCCTTGCGCATCATCTCATCATCCTTGAAGTGCTCTGCCACAGCATAAATGGACTCTGCCATATCTTCGATGCCAAAGTAGGATACCCTTATGGCAGGGATGCCGTATTCATTCTCCATCATATGTGCAAGACCCATGGTTGCTCCCGAACACTGGACTACATTAAGCGATGCTCCGTGGGCCCTTTTGATATGCTCAACCCGGCCGTCACCGGTGATATTGGCAACTACATGGACACCGATCCGCTCATACATCTCACGGATCATCCATATCTCCCCTGCAAGGTTAAAGTCACCAAGGATATTGATGCTCTTTTCAGGGATTCCTGATGTGTCGCCTGTTCCCACCAGACGGAACATGGCATTGCAGGCAGCGCGATACCCTTCTCGTTTATTGCCCTTGAATCCTTCAGATTTGACAGGAATAACAGGGATACCCTTTTCTTTTTCAACCTGTTTGCACACAGCATCAAGGTCATCACCAATAATGCCTACAATACAGGTGGAATATACAAACGCTGCCTTTGGATTATGGCGTTCGATGAGCTCGTCAAGGGCTGCTGCGAGCTTCTTTTCCCCACCGAAAATGACATCTTTTTCCTGCAGGTCAGTAGAGAAACTGAGCCGATGCAGTTCAGGGCCTGAGGAAAGGGCCCCGCGAATGTCCCATGTATAGACAGCGCAGCCGATGGGGCCATGCACAAGATGAAGGGCATCGGCTATGGGGTAGAGCACAACCCTGGACCCGCAGAAGACACAGGCCCGCTGACTGACAGCACCGGCCGTACTTTCCTTATCGCAGGAAATCTTAAGATCTGCACCTTCTTTTTTACGGATTATATGACTCTGTCTTTCTTCAATTACGTTGTTCTGCACGGTTTATTCCTTTCGCTGCGCTCTTTTTCGTTTAAGCTGCTTTAAGTCCTGTATTGCAACCGTTATGCCACCTTCTCATTGTTTGTTTTTTATTAATGAAAACAGGCAAATAGAGAATACAGAAGGAGAAATAGAAGAAGGCAATGATTAAGGAACCTTGTCTTGAACTGGACAATAAAGAAAAAAACGTTACAATTCTGTTCTTGCAGCATACTCACTTATCAATTGAGGAAAGCCTTAAAACGTTTTGGGAGCGGTTTTCACAGCATAACTGTAATAAACCTTTTGAATATTGATAGCGTTTTAAGATAAATTATACTTCATTGCATTGCGCCGTATTTAAAACTATTAAGGCTTTCCTCAGTGGTTCATATATGTATAAATAATGTGGACAGAAACAGAATCAGGTAAACAGTTTTTTCTGGTCTTCTCTCAGTTGTGCAAGGCGTTCCTCAGGCAGATTAAAAAAGCTTTTAAACAGCCGGTTCATAACGGCAGCCATCTGGCGGAATTTATAGGCATCATGGTGAGCGTCCCCTTTCTGCTCTGACTCAAGCCAGCTCTGCCTGTCAGATATGCGCAATTCAAGGTCAAGGGTATGCTGCCCTGTTATTTTAGAAATCTGATGTCTCCTGTTGTAAGCCGGAAGACCGGGAATTAAAATTTCATTCGTATCGGCATTCCGGTGAATCGGGACGGAATAGTTAATCTTGCACTGGAACTTTTTATGGCCAAGCGAAGAGTAATTATTTTTTGATGCATTTGCACTGAGCGCCCTGAAAAATACGTTGGCATTGGAAATCAGATCTCTCTCATCAGACACGACATCATTACCTCCGCTTTTTGAGAGGCTGATGATAAGATGCCGGACAGCTTCCTTCATGTCGTCCGGGCCTTGAAACAGGGTCTGGGTAATCGAGGGAGATATGGTGTTTTCCTGCAATATGACCCCTCTTTTCTGGAGCGAATGAAACAGCATCAGGGTGTCATCCCTGTTCCTTAAAATAAATGTTATGGCAAGGACGTCCCTGATATCATGCACCTCTCCCTCAACGCTTTTTCCAAGCTTGGTAAACATACTTTCCGGACTTTTGAGGCGGGCTTTTATATCAGTAATCTCCACCTCAACGCCGTCCCCGCTGTTAAACACCAGGCATTGTTTATCTGAACTGAACCTGACATATTCCCTGAGTTTATGGAAAAAAGTGGAGACCTTTACAAATGCCCTTTGAGCAGGATCGCTGTCAGGAATATGCTCCGGCTTTTCCCATCTGTAGTTGTAGAGATCATCCAGACACTGGCCCTCAGTCGCAAGAAATAATCCGAGCTGAGCATAATCGTTAATGTCCTGACTGTCCTCCTCAATCGACTTGATGAGATAGGCAACTTTGAGAATTGAGCAGGCCATCGCCTGCCACTCAGGAGGAATATTTATTTTGTTACCCTTATACCCGTAAAAGACATGAGGGAACTTCCTTGATGATGAAAGTAAAAAAATATGTCTCGGGTCTTCAAACATTATCGTCTTAAAGTCCCTCTCATTCAGCCGGACTCCGAGATTGCTTATTGAATCCAGGCATGACGCATAAAGCCGGGCACTGTTCGTCCCCAGTTTTTTAAGCAGGACAAGCTGGTTCTCCAGAAATGGGAACAGGTGATTAAAGCAATACCGGTAAGCCTTGTCGATGTACTGCAGTGCCCTTTTCTTTTCACTTTCCACCAGGTCCGTGCCTTTGTATGTATCGAATCCACGGTTGCCCATCATTCTTGATGCCTGCTTTAGGGCGTCATTGTAACTACTGGCTTTAAGCAGGAGATACGGGGACATCTCATCCCGGTCAATAATTGAGCCGAAGATCTCATGATAGAGCTCATGTTCTGGTAATTGTCTTTTCTCTGTCGTCATATTATTAATTGCCTAATAAAAACATCAGACTTGCCAGAAACGTGCCAGTATGGAACGTATTATTATTTAATGAATTTAAATTGTATTTACTAACAATCGGATGAAATATGCTACATAATTGTCCTGCAATTTTGTAAGGGATTGAATGGTTGTAGGGGCAACCCTTGCGGTTGCCCTTCTTTGTCCTAAATTTATCAAGGGCACGTTGCAACGTGCCCCTACATCGATCTTATTTGCGCGATTTATACGTCTCCAGAAGATCGCCCACTTTTGCTTTCTTGAAATTCCTGATCTTGATGCCTACTTCCTGACCCTTGACAGCCTTGTTCACTATTGTATCTTCAATGTGCATTGACTCTATGGTCCCTGAATAAACCGGGCCCATGGCAGAAATAATCCGGTAATGCTGGTGAAGTGACAGAGAGCCGCTGAGAATCTTACATCCGATAATGATATCCTTGCGGCCGCTTTTAAAAAGTGCAATCACTTTGGCTGAACCGATAATGTTGTCTTCAGTAAAATGAGGGACCATGTCTTCGGCCATGCTCTTTATATCTTCCGTGAGCTTATAGATCACTTCATAAAAGCGTACGTCTATGCCTGACCGCTGAAGTTCACTCTGTACACCGGGTTCCATGCCGACCTGAAAACCGATGATCAATCTGCTGCCGGTGCCAGCCATAAGAATATCCGATGAATGAATATTACCAATCTCGCTGTGAATAATATTCATATCAACTGCATGCTGATTAATCCGGAGGATACTTTCAGTGACCGCCTCAAGACTGCCTGCTGAGTCGCATTTGAGGACTATATCAAGTTTTGGTTTTGAGGGCGCTTTGGGAGAGTGCTGCTGAGTTCTCAGCCATTCCCTGCTTTTTGATGTATGTCTGTGATGAATCTCTTTATGCCCGTGCGACATGTCAGATTTCCCCTATGTAAATTATAATCACTTATCTATATAAATGGTACCATACAATGTGCGACTTTCCTACTTTAATAGAAGAATATTCTCAAAAAAACCAGTTCAGTAATCCCCTGTCTTTTCGCCTTCGTACATCGTATATAGTAGATCGCTCCTCGTCATTCTTTTTTATTCTTCATCATTCTTTTTTTTGTTAATAAATCGTAATTCGTAACTCTTAATTAATAATTTTATTTAGTATCGTCACGATCAAAGACCTGTTCCGGAATATACGCGAGAAAGTCTGGATTTGCAATGTGCCGATTACAAAGAGAAAACAGAACAGTTTGCAGGCCCTGCTTTTAATTGGTATCTATTTAGCCTGACTTGTGTTACAGTTGAAGTGACTTTAAAAGTGGGAAAAGCCTCATGGCCTTTAAAGCCGTGAGGCTTTTTTGTTTTATAAATACAGATAAGAGATGATTTGACTGTTACTTCCGGGTCAGACATGGAGAGATGCAAAATGAAGATACATGTAAAGCATGAAAAATTATCCGTACTGCATGTGGCAACGCTTAACCAGCCGATCAGTCCTGATCTTGGTTATGGTCCAATTGAAACAGTCATATATAATATCGATAAAGGACTGCATTCTTCAGGCCACCGGTCTATCGTAGCCTGTTCAGGTGATTCCATAGTTTCCGGGGAACATTATGTAACTGTTGATCAAAGTATCGGTGACTATTGGAGCGTGAACTCTCCGGAACAGCGGCAGACCACGAATATGCACTTTTCAAATGCATTGTACAGGGCAGGGATGGGCGATATTGACATCATACACACCCATGATGCAAAAGCGGTTGAGTTCATGTATGACAGTGTATTCAACATGCATATACCAATTGTGATGACCCTTCACATTTCCACAAAAGACAGCTTGCTGGGAGGGGATTACCAGCGCTGGTGCAGTCCTCTTTTGTCATCTCCCCAGGTATATTGCACTGCGATAAGTGAATATCAGAAACGGCAGTACAGTGACCTGGTGAACGCAGAGAATGTTGTTTACCATGGAATTGATGTTGAAGAGTACCCTGATAAAAAGACACCGGACAAAGGAAGTTATTTATTCACAA
>CAMYJJ010000227.1 GCA_947258735.1 Thermodesulfovibrionia bacterium
AATTCGGGTTCACCGAACACTGTCTGGGCTGCAACGTCCTCTTCAGAAAAATAGGCCTCATGTTCTGCATGAGAGTGGTACAGGGCCAGCACTCCTTCCCCTTTATCACGAGCAGATGAAATGATCTCATCAAATGCAGACCTGTCAATAAAGTAAGCTGTCCGGGCATCTCGTGGAAACCGTGCCGGGTCCTCGGCATGCATCTTATTCTGCAGGTTTTGACACACATGGACCGTCTGCTTATCGTCATTCCCTGTAATAATACCGCAGCATTCGTCAGGGTATTCTTTCAGGGAATGATCGTACATTATGTCTATGACGTCTTTGTTAAATTTCATACTATTGTTAATAGGTACATGTTATTAGTTATAAGTTATTCGTGCTGTTATTAACAATTAACGATTAACCAATCATATTTCATGACTCAAATACCTGTCACCACCGTCAGGGAATATGACGACTACGACGCCTTCATCCATGGTTTTTGCCACCTCAACTGCTCCCACCATTGCTGCGCCGCAGGAATGACCTACAGGCAGTCCTCCGGAGATGGTGATCCTTTTGACCATATCATACGCCTTATCAGTATTTACATACAGCGTTTTGTCAGGAACGGTCCTGTCATAAATTTCAGGAACAATGGAGCTTTTCATATGCTTTAATCCCTCGATACCATGCATAGCATCATCCGGCTCAACAGCATAGACCTGTATGTCTGCATTATATTCCTTTAATGCCTTTCCTGTTCCGGTTATCGTTCCTGTTGTCCCCAGACCTGCCATGAAATGGGTTATCTGTCCCCTGGTCTGCTCTATAATTTCAGGCCCTGTGCCCTGATAATGGGCCTTCCAGTTAGAGGGATTACTGTACTGGTCCGGCATAAAATAGATGTCAGGGTCACGTTCATATGTCTCTCTGGCAAGATGAATGGCCCCGTCAGAACCCTCAAAGGGGCTCGAATAGATTATCTCTGCACCGAATCCTGAAATAATTTTTTTCCTCTCAATACTGGCATTATGAGGTATCACTATTCTTGCTTTGTACCCTTTCACAGCAGCAATCATTGCATAGGCAATACCCGTATTTCCCGAGGTAGAGTCAATGATTATTTTCTCTTTTGTTAATGCACCTGATTCCTCTGCATCAACGATCATCTGATATGCTGCCCTGTCCTTGACAGATCCGCCGGGATTGAAACATTCGAGTTTCGCATAGATTTTGACGTTATCTATTACTTCAGGAACAAAACCATTCACACACAGGAGAGGGGTCCTGCCTATCGCATCAAGGATTGAATTGTCTGTATGATCTATTATGTTCATCTGTATTAAAATCCTTTGTACCGCGTGTCTTCTGAATGAAAGAGCCTTGTACTGAGATAACGTTCACCCGTATCACAAAACAGGGTGACGACCTTTTTCCCCTGTCCCAGCTCCCTGGCAACCGTACGTGATGCAAACAGGTTTGCCCCGGATGAAATACCGCAAAGAATACCTTCCTCCCTGATTATATGTCTGGCTGTCTCAAAAGCGTCTTCATCTGATACATGGATGATCTCATCAATGATATCTCTGTTCAGGACCTCCGGCACAAAACCGGCGCCTATGCCCTGGATTTCGTGCAGACCTGATCTGCCTTTTGCCAATACAGGGCTTTTTGCCGGTTCAACAGCAACTATTCTCACGCTGTCACCGAACTCCTCCTTTAAGAACTCTCCAACACCGGTTATGGTCCCGCCTGTCCCGACTCCTGCAACAAATGCATCTACCTTGCCTGCCTGTTTTAGGATCTCACGAGCTGTCGTTTTTTTATGTGCTCCGGGATTGGCAGGGTTTTTAAACTGCTGGGGCTGATAATAGCCTTTTTTTTCCGAAAGCTCAGCTGCCCTGTGAACGGCTCCCATCATGTCCTCAGCTCCCTCGGTCAAAATGAGTTCAGCTCCAAAGGCCTTTAACATATTTCTTCTTTCGATACTCATCGTCTCGGGCATGGTAAGGACCAGCTTGTAACCCTTTGCCGCACAGACAAAGGCCAGACCAATTCCTGTATTCCCCGAGGTGGGTTCGATCAGGGTGTCACCCGGTTTAATCTTTCCCTGCTTTTCAGCTGCCTCAACCATGGACAGGCATATCCGGTCTTTCACAGACCTGCAGGGATTAAAGAACTCAATTTTTGCATAAATATCAGCAGACCCTTTTTCAACGAGTTTATTGATTTTCACCAGAGGTGTATTGCCTGTCAGCTCAAGCACTGACTCAATGGGCTCTGAATAAAAGAATGGTTTTTTCATTAGTCAAATAGCACTAAGGATGTAAAAGTACTATTTTACAATATTTCAGAATCAGCTGTAAGCCATAAGAAATAAACGCAGGCAGGCCCAGAATGACAAAAGATAGGTGATGGGTGATGGGTAATGGGGAGAACTAAAAACTCAAAACTAACTGCCAGCTGACTGCTTAGCTCCTCCTTCTCATTTTTTACTTCTGCTGTCTTGTCCTGAGAATCAGATAGCCTGACAGCAGGATCATTGCACCTCCCAGAAGGGCCGTAATGCCGGGGACTTCACGGAAAAAAATAAATGCGAGGATGGTTGCACCTACAGGTTCACAGTATCCGAGAATTGCAGCTTCATGTGCCTTGACACTCCTGAAGCCCTGAACATACAGAAGCGGTGCCACTGTTGAGTGTACCACCCCCATGATGATCAGGTAGGGCAGAACCTGCATGGTGATGTTCATATGAAGCACAAAAGGAAGCAGCAGAAGTGCAACAATACCATTCTGGATAAAGGTAATAAAAAGAGATGAATAACAGGAGACTATCCGCCGTATTAATATGATGAGAAAGGCATATGCCAGACCTGATAACGCGCCGGCAATAATGCCCATTTTCTCACTGCTGCTTAATGGTATGGCCGTTTCTGATTCAGCTCCCTGAAGAATAAACCATAATCCTATTGAGGAGAGGACTATGGCTGCCCAGGTTGAAAGACGAATATGTTCTTTTAAAAAAAAGGGGGCCATTAAAGCTACAAATACAGGGGCTGTATAGTGAGTAAGGACGGCGTTGGCTATGGTTGTATTTCTAAAGGCGTAATAAAAGAAAAGAGAGTTGGCAATAAAAGATATTGGGACAAGAACAAGAAAAAATGCATCCCTTTTACTGCTTTTGGTTTTTATCGCACTTTTTAAAAGGCCGCTTGATGAGATTATAATGAATTGCAGAATGCCTGCGATAAGGCAGCTATAAAATAAAATCCCGACATTGGGCAGATCAACTTTTCTGACAAAGATCCCGAGGGAACTCCAGATAAGTATTGCTGCAATAATTTTTAAATGGCCCATGATAGATACAGGGGCAAAGGGGCAGAGGGACAAAGGATAAAAGGGTAAAGGATTAACATAATGAAACCATTGATATCACGTGAATCCCTGTCTGCCGACAGGCAGGCTCGAATCCTTTATTATTTCTTGAATTTCTCATTGAGTGCTTTTTCAACTGCTTCCGGCACAAACCCCTTTACATCGCCTCCAAAGGAGGCCACTTCTTTTACGATTGATGAGGATATAAAGGTATGTTCTTCACTCGGCATCATGAACACGGTCTCCACTGTTGAATCAAGGCGTCTATTTGTCAGCGCCATCTGGAGTTCATATTCATAATCCGAGATGGCCCGCAGACCGCGAATTATGGCCACGCTCCCTTTGTCTTTGGCATAATGAACAAGCAGGTTGTCAAAAGACTCCACACTGGCCCCCTTGAATGCCCTGATTGATTCCTGAATGAATTGTATTCTCTCTTCAGTAGTAAACAGGGGACTTTTTTTTGTGCTCGGTGCAACAGCGATGACTACTTCATCAAAGATGGTCAATGTCCTCTGTATAAGGTCGATATGCCCATTGGTAAGAGGATCAAAGGTACCGGGATAAATCGCTATCTTATTCATTTATTGCTCCTGGATTTCAGACTTTTTAAAAAATGTAAAAACAGTATCACCATAATTATACTCTTTTATCTTTTTTAAATTTCGGCAATGGTCAGGTAACTGTTTCTTTTTAAAATGCTCTGCTATGACCAGACCATCCTTCTCCAGAATGGACGCAGTGCCGATTGCAGACATGGCATGGTCCATATCATCTGTATGGTAAGGCGGATCGAGAAAAATGATATCGAACGTCTGGTTTTCCAGTTCTGCATGTTCGATAAATGACAATACTTTCCTTGAGATTATGCTGCATTTATTTTCAAGATGAAGTTTCGCTACTGAATCATTCATCTTTTTAATGTTCTTCATGCTGCGTTCAACAAAGACCACTTCTGAAGCCCCTTCCCTCAACGCGTTTATCCCGACCGCTCCGGTGCCGGCATAGAGATCCAGAAAGCGCGCATTGGCAATTTTGCCTCTTAAAATATCAAAAAGGGCCTCTCTTGCCTTGCCGGTTGTTGGGCGCAATCCTGTCTTTTTACTTTTTGATTTCATATGGAGAAAGACCTTCCTACTATAATTGGATAAGATGCGCACGGTCAATTCACACGTGATAATGAAAAGAATAATAAATTGGCAAGATGAAATCCAGAGACACTAAAAAGACTAAAAAAACATTGAAAATTAAGGGCTTAAATGTGTTGACAGTCAGTGCAATCTGTGATAAATAATAATTAGGAGGAGGAAAAAACCGCATTGGCGGTTGTTAACAGCATTGACTGTAAACATATGCAGTCAAGAGAGAAAGGAGGGGTGAACATGACAGCCCAGAAAATCATAAAACATGAAAAAGAAGGTATTGAGCCGTACCGTCCATCCGGCTGGTCTGCTCCTTTTGAGAGGATGGAAGAGATGTTTGATGAGTTCCTGCACAGGCCCTTCGGTCGTTCCCTGTGGTCTGGAATGCCTCGTCTGCTTGAAGACGTAGAACCGTTTCCCATGGTAGATATCTATGAAGAGGGAGATAACATTATCGTTACGTCAGACATTCCCGGACTGGAAAAGGAAGATCTGAGCGTGAACCTCACACAGGACACCATTACGCTTTCCGGAGAGAAGACGAAAGAAGAGAAGGTAGAGAAAAAAGATTACTACCGGCTGGAACGTTCGT
>CAMYJJ010000228.1 GCA_947258735.1 Thermodesulfovibrionia bacterium
GAAAATATAATATCATTTGCCGGTCATCCCCTGATTTTGAAAAACAGACTTATTGGTGTCATGGGCATGTTTTCCTGCAATGTGCTGCCTGAAATAACCGTGCAAACATTATCATCAGTAGCAAATCAGATTGTAATCGGTATTGATCAGAAGATTAAGGAAGAACAGGTCGTGCTCGCCAAGGAGCAATGGGAGACAACATTTGACACCATACCGGATATAGTCATTGTTATCGACAGGAACCATAGAATACTGCGGGCCAACAGTGCATTGGCAAAGAGGCTCGGGATTGACAGAAAAAATATCATCGGCAAACCCTGTTATACCATAGTTCACGGAACTTCAGAACCGCCGCCCTTTTGTCCGCATACAGAAGTCATTGCTGATGGTAAGGAGCGCATGAAAGAAATATTCGATAAGAATCTGAACGGACATTTTCAGTTCAGTGCTACTCCCATTATCGACAGAATGGGTAATGTAACTGCGACCGTGCATGTTGCACGTGATATTACCAAAAGAAAACAGATGGAAGAAAAATTAAAAGAGGCAGCAATTACCGATGAGCTGACCGGCCTGCTTAACCGAAGGGGCTTCTTTACCCTTGCAGAACAGCAGTGCAGACTGTCTGACCGTACAAAGCGGGGAATCACCCTTTTATTTATAGACCTGGACGGTATGAAAACGATCAACGATGAACTCGGCCACAGTGCGGGCGACCTGGCATTAAAAGATATAGCATCTCTTTTAAGTAATTCATTCAGGGGATCGGACATTAAGGCACGGATGGGTGGTGATGAGTTTGCGGTGTTACTCACTGATCCGTCTGATTACTCAGAATCAGCAGTTGTCAGTCATCTGCAGAAGAACATCTCAGACCATAACACATACTCAGATCGAAATTTTGAACTGATGATAAGTGTCGGCATCTCCCATTATGATCCTGACTCACCCTGTTCCATAGAAGACCTGCTCATGAAGGCTGATTCCCGGATGTACGAAGATAAAAGTTCTCATAAAAACAATACGCCTGTTCCGGCCGGAACGAAGCTGCCTTCAAGGCGGAAACATATCCGGCAAGTGATGCATGAGAGCTGTCCTGTGCGCCTGTCTGACCAGAAAGGCCGCTCATTTGATGGTATCAGGATATCGAATATCAGTGCCGGGGGCATATGCATTGGGTCACCTGACCGTCTTGCCAGGGGAGATGTATACAGCCTGGAAATTAATCGTGATAAAAATAATGAGATTAAGGCCCGCGTCAGGGTCATCTGGACATCTCCCGGTAATCATGATAATGGAACATCAGCAGGCATTCAATTTCATGCAGGTCTTGTATTCGAAACCATGGACAGCACCCTGCAGACACAGCTGGCACTATTTCTGGAATCTCTCTCAGAAGTATAATTAATGCTGCTTTGAAGTGCTGCCTGACTCATGTGGGCCTTCACACGTATCTGGGATTTCTGTTAAACTCTCTGAGTGTCAATTATTAACGTTGAACATCTGTCAAAAAAATTCGGTACGGTAACGGCCATAGATAATGTATCCATTGAGGTCGAAGAAGGCACCATATTCGGTTTTCTCGGCCCGAATGGCGCAGGCAAGTCTACAACGATAAATATCCTCTGCACCCTTCTTTCTCCAACGTCAGGCAGGGCTGTAATCGCTGGATACGACTGCATAAAAGACTCATCCATGGTCAGAAAAGCGATCGGTATCGTGTTTCAGGACCCCACCCTTGATAAAGAATTAACAGCTTATGAAAACCTGATGCTCCATGCCTATTTATACAATGTGAAACGATCTGAGATAAAAGGACGGATACATGATGCTTTGCGTTTTGTTGATCTGTATGAGAGAAGAAACGATGTTGTGAAAAAATTTTCAGGAGGCATGAAACGGAGGCTTGAGGTTGCACGGGGACTTATCCACAGGCCGAGGATCCTCTTTCTTGATGAACCGACGCTTGGACTCGATCCCCAGTCGCGGGCCAATCTGTGGGACTTTATTACCGAACTTCCAAAGAAGCACAACGTCACCGTTTTTATGACCACCCATTACATGGACGAAGCAGAAGTCTGTGATAATATCTCGATTATAGACAGCGGCAGTATCATTGCTACAGGGACTCCTGATGAACTGAAAAAGACCGTTGGCGGTGATGTTATTTATATAAAGACGTCGGACAATGAAAATGCAAAGGTTGAGATAGAAAAACTGTTTGATGTTGATGTCTCGGTAAAAAACGATGAGCTCTTTCTTACCACGTTAAAAGGTGATTCCTGCATACCGGAAATAATCAAGGCCATCGGTGAGAACGTCCTCTCTGTCAGACTGCAGCGCCCTACCCTCAATGATGTCTTTATTAAAATGACGGGCAAACAGATCAGGGACGAAGAGATATCCTCAACTGACACGTTTAAGGAAGACATGAGGGCATACAGGAGGCGGTTTGATAGAGGCTAATGCAGTATATGTTCTGGTACTGAGAGAGCTGATAAAGTTTTTCAGGGCCAAGGGCAGGCTTGTTACCACACTGGCAAGGCCCCTTATCTGGCTCTTCCTTATAGGAGGGGGCATGTCCAGACTTGTGTCGCCCGGTATCGGGGTGGACTACATGCAGTTCATTTTTCCCGGTATCCTGGGTATGACCATTTTATTCAGTTCCATATTCTCTGCAATCTCAATTATCTGGGACAAGGAGTTTGGCCTGATGAAGGGAATACTGGTTGCTCCTGTCTCAAGGTTCTCCATTGTAATTGGCAAGGCCCTGAGCGGCACAATCGTGTCAACCATTCAGGCAGTGATTATACTTCTGATGTTTCCGTTTCTTGGCATCAAGCTCTCAATGCTGTCTATCCTGTATGTGATTGTAATTTGCATTTTGCTGTCATTTGCAATATCAACCCTGGGAATAGTGATTGCAACGTTTTATGAAAGCTTTGAGAGTTTCAGTGTTATCATGAACTTTATTGTCATGCCCATGTTCTTCCTGTCAGGGGCCATGTATCCGGTTAATAAACTCCCGGCAATACTTAAAGTTATTTCTCAGTTAAATCCGTTAACCTACGGTGTTGACGCTCTAAAACATGTCATGTTAAAAGACAACAGCCTGATCGATTTCTCTGTTGCTACTGATATCATGGTGCTTATATTCTGCTCTGTTTTGTTTACGACAATAGCAGGTATTATTTTCGAAAGAAAAAAGTAGTTATCAGCATGTAGGGGTAATTCATGAATTACCCCTACCAAATACGGGTCTCTACCTTATTGAATTTTCAGGTCAGGCAGTTAATTAAGATGTACAGTTCGGGCAGCGCGTTGCCTTAATCGGAATTTCAGTAAAACAATGTGAGCACTCTTTAGTAGTAGGCTCTGCAGGCGCTTCTTCTTCCTGCTTCTTCATGTTGTTTAAGCCCTTAATGACCATGAAGATTGCAAATGCAACGATCAGGAAGGAAATAATTGTGTTAATGAACACTCCATAATTTATGGTAACAGCCCCTGCTGTCTGGGCGTCAGCAAGTGTCGCAAAAGGTCCCGCAGTTGCACCTTCTTTAACAGTTATGAACAGGTTGGTAAAATCAACTCCTCCCATTAACAGACCGATGGGCGGCATCAGTACATCAGCTACCAGAGATTTCACAATAGTTCCAAAAGCCGCTCCAATAATTATACCTACTGCCATGTCAACGACATTGCCCCGCATTGCAAATTCCTTGAATTCCTTGAGCATTCCTATCTCCTTTCCGGGATCATTGTCCCATGAGTAATGATTATTATATGCTGTCAATTATAGCAATTATACTTCGATTGTCAATACAGTATTACAGCTGCTCATTGTTGATTCATTTCTAAGAAAACACGCTTTCACATATTAATGCTTCACATATTTCATAAAACCTTTCCGTTCGATCCATTTTGGAATGAGAAAAAATAAAACCACCATCACTATACCAAGAGCAAAGGTCAGACCTTTTCCGAATACCAGTACTGAGCCGGAGTAGTTATATAAAAAGGTAAGCGGGATCATCCCGATAAAGGTAGCCAATGCAAATTTCCTGAGAGACATCTTTGTGAGCCCTGCCCCGTAACTGACTATATCAAATGAGACCACAGGCAGCAGTCTCGAGATCAACACGATTTTTGTCAGTACGTTGTCAGAACAGGAGGTGCAGAAATTAATGTGCCCTCCAAGGTACTTCTGAATAAACTCCCTCCCCAGAAAACGCGCAATCATAAAACTGACCACAGATCCGGAAAGAGCACCCAGGACCGAATATACCGTTCCCATAACAGTGCCAAAAAAAGCGCCGGCAGCTATGTCAAGGGGAAGACTCGGGATCGGACTGATAATTACAGCCATGGCCATCAGAAACATATAAAACAGGGGTGCGAATACACCATAGGATTGAAGCAGCATCTGGATATTCTCAGGACCAAAATAAGACGAAATGTCCCAGACGAACAGGCTTATCACAATCACAGCAACCAGGATTGTTAATAACAGGAACTTCAATATTCTCATATTAAGCCTCATTAACACTGTATTATCCCCACATCATCGTGAAGTTTATTTTAGCTTCGGTTTAATACCCTTTGGCCTACCACATTCGTCATACCCGCAAACAGCTGTGTCGCATTCGTCATCCTGAACCTGTCTGCCGACAGGCAGGCTTGTTTCAGGATCTCACGAGTTATAACATGCTATTAAGACGAGATTCTGAAATAAATTCAGAATGACATTATGCACGTTTTACGTATTATGACACAGCCTCGAATGCGGGTATCCAGACATGTACTGTGCTACGTGGTTTCTGGATTCCCGATTAACAGCCCACGGGAATGACTGCTCTTGATACCCCGCAGCTTGCTGCGGGGCAGTTCATTAAGAACTATAACGCATTGATAGAATGACCAATGTAATTGTTCTACCTGCCGCCTGCATACAGCATGCAAGTTAATCAGTGTTGACGGGCAGTTATAGAAACTGTTACAGTCTTCACAAGGCAATTTCCGGTATTTTTCCCTTTATTATTATATTGTTTTGAGTATATACTAGAAAT
>CAMYJJ010000229.1 GCA_947258735.1 Thermodesulfovibrionia bacterium
AAGTGCGATAGCAACAATGTAATGACCCATCTTTCTTGCTTCAGCAGCAAGGGCCAGGGGAAGTCCTCCCATCCCTGCAATGAGGCCCAGTTTTTTCGGTTTGGCTGAGCGGCTGGATGCCCTTAACGGCATATCCCTCTTTTGTTTTTCTCTATAAATTCAATAAAATGCTTAATTTCCTCAGAATGCTCATTTTCCTTCTTTAACTTCTTGATGGCTTCCCTTAAGGTGAGTTTGCTTCTGAAGAGCACCTTGTACGCGTGTTTTAAATCCTTGATTGTGGCTTCTTCAAAATCATGTCTTTTAAGGCCCACGGTATTCAGGCCATAGAGCCTTGCCCTGTCTCCGGCTGCCGTGGTATAAGGAGGGATATCCTGGGGAATAGCGCTGAAACCGCCAATCATTGAATATGCACCTATCCTTGTAAATTGATGAACAGCCACATGTCCGCCGATGAAAACATAGTCTTCGACCTCAACATGACCGGCCAGGGTGGTTGTGTTTGCCATTATTGTATGATTGCCTATATTGCAGTCATGGGCGATATGAACATATGCCATTAAAAAATTATTATTCCCGATTTTTGTGACCTTGTCGCCGCTTATGGAAGCTCGGTGGATAGTGATATATTCCCTGATAATATTATTATTTCCGATTTTCACCTTGGTTTTTTCATTGTTGTAGCGTGTGTCCTGAGGCGGGAGGCCTATTGATGTGAAAGGGAAAACAGTGCAGTTGCTGCCGATGTCCGTATCTTCCATAACTATGTGTGAATTAAGCCTGGTATTCCTGCCAATCTTTACTCTTTTGCCGATGATACAGTATGGGCCGATCTCGACTCCCTCAGAAATCTTTGCCCCGGAATCAACTATTGCGGTACGATGAATCTTTGGTTTAGCCATTTTCCAGTTCCTCATCAGAAACCATTGCAGTAAATTCTGCCTGGGACACAAGCTTATCGTCAACATAGGCCTCTCCTGCAAACTTCCACACATTCTTTCTGTTCTGGACTATACTGACCTCAAACCGAAGCTGGTCTCCGGGAATGACCGGTTTTCTGAACTTTGCCTTTTCAATACTCATGAAATACGTTGATTTGCCATTTGCTCCGGAATGAAATGCCAGTATGCCTGATACCTGTGCCATTGCTTCTACTATCAGTACGCCGGGCATAATCGGATAATCAGGAAAGTGTCCCTGAAAAAAAGGTTCATTAGCTGTCACATTTTTTAAACCAACGGCCTTTACATTTGGTTCCAGATCAGTGATCCTGTCAACCAGGAGAAATGGGTATCGATGGGGCAGTATATTTCTTATTTCACGGTTATTCATCATCGGGCTGTACCTCCTTTACTGGTTCTTTGAATTCAGATCTGGTTACGGTATCTATCCGGTTTTCCAGTTTCTGCAAACGTTTCATGTACTCAGGTAATCTGGCAAACACACTCTGCGCCCTCAGCCATGTCCTGTGAGGAATGGCAGGCATTCCTGAGTAAACCTGGCCTTCCGGAATGTCGCGAGTGATGCCGGACTGGCCTGCTGCTACTGCACCTGTGCCTATCTTTACATGGTCTTTCACACCCACCTGTCCGGCAAGAACCACACCGTCTCCGATTTCCACACTTCCGCTTATCCCGACCTGAGATACTATTATACATTTTTTCCCAATAGAGACATTGTGCGCAATCTGCACAAGGTTATCTATTTTCGTACCCTGCCCGATAACGGTATGTCCGGTTGTGGCCCGGTCAATGGACACATTAGAGCCTATTTCCACACTGTCCTCAATAATTACTCCACCAACCTGTGGAATTTTGTAGTGCTCTCCCTTTTCAAGCGTATACCCAAAACCGTCACCACCTATGACTGTTCCTGAATGAATGATCACCGCATTACCTATGGCTACATTTTCCCGTATGGTGACATTGGGATGAATAACTGAATCATTTCCAATAGATACACCATTTCCAATATATACCCCGGGATATATGGTGACCCTGTCTCCCAGACTGACATTGTCTCCTATGAACACAAAGGGAAACACAGAGACATCAATGCCCTTTTTAAAATTGCTGCCTGATACAGATTTGTCACTTATGCCGGTTGGCTCCCGGCGTTGCTCATAGAGTACTTCAAGTGCCTTTGCAAATGAATATTGGGGGTTGTCTACAAGCAGTATATTCATAGAGTCCCGCACATTTTGAACGGATTCAACAAGGCTTTCATGAGTTATGATTGCGGAAGCACGGGAACCTGCAATGTCAGTAATTCCCCTATTGTCAGAAAGGAAAGTGATGTCACACTCTCCGGCATCCTTAATTCCGGCAGCGCCTTTAATATCAGCATCCTTGTTACCAAGGATTTTGCCACCTGTGCGCTCAGCCAATTCTCGAAGTTTCATTTCTTAAGACCTTAAATTAATAGGCAGTCCGGAAGACAGAAAATGCAAATTATGTCATTCCGAACTCGTTTCGGAATCTCGTTTTTACAGAATGTTACAACAAAGAGAGATCCTGAAACAAGTTCAGGATGACAGTTACCGGATATCCTGTTATAGCCTGACCCCAATTGGTGCAAAGGAATGACTCATTAACTTCTCTGGAACAGCAGTTATTTTGATGCCTGATTAAAACGCTCCAGGACTTTATCTGTTATATCTGCATTGTCGACAAAATAGACCAGACCGGATGAGAATTTCTCAAAAATGGCTGTATACCCGTCTTCCTGGCCTATTATACTGACAGTCTTACGTATATCATTGATTATTGTCTGCATGAACTCATCCTGTTTCTTTTTTACCTCGTCCTGGGAGTCCTGTACCATTCTCTGATAGTCCTTCATCATTTTTTCACGTTCATTCTGTTTTTCCTTCAGGGCCTGCGGGTTGAGAATGGATGACTGCTTTGCAATCTCCATGTCAAGCTCTTTTATTTTATTTTCTTTCTCAGCAATTGCAGACTGTTTAGCCTGTACGATTCCCTCCAGTATCCCGACAGCCTTTATTCCCCGTTCAGACTGGTTTAATGCCCTGTTCATGTCTATATACCCGATCTTGATATCTGCTGCATGGGCGCTGGCAACAAACCCCAGGATAAAGACTAATAAGATTATTTTCTTCATAATTCCTCCTGTATAATTTTTATAGTTAACCAGGATACATAATACATGATTTTCACATATCATACATCTCGGCTCTCATTTATTTCTTACCTACATTGAGTGATTTATCAATATGAACCACTTAAGAGGCAACGTACTATTAAATATACGGTACATTGATCGATCTTTAATCATATGCTTAAGTTTGTCATTCCCGCAGTCTTTTAGCGGGAACCCAGCCCCTTATGTTTTCTGGATTCCCGTTTTCACGGGAATGACGACACAAAAATATAAACGCTCATTTAGATCTTAGAAAAGGCCTCCGATCGAGAATTCTACCCTGCTTGATTTCTCACCATCTTTGGGATCAAGATTAAAACCCCATTCCAGTCTTATTGGTCCCATGGGAGACATCCATCTGGCCCCGAATCCTGTCGTACTTCTTATATCACTTGCTGAGATGTCAGACTTTGTATCAAAGGCCCCTCCATAATCAAAAAATACGACGCCCTTGAGTCCTGCCTCCTGAGATATGGGAAAAATCAGCTCAGCATTCAGAATGGCTTCAAGGTCTCCGCCTATTTTTTCATCGTTGTCATTTCTTGGGCCTCCCTCGCCAAAGCCAAGTCCTCTGATAGTGTTAATTCCTCCTACATAAAACCGTTCATATAAGGGGAGCGTCTTATTATTGAAACCGGCTGCATAACCAATTCTTCCGCGCAGACTGAACGTTGTCTTCCAGAATGCCGGAAAATAAGAGGCAGAGTCGATCACTGATCTGTAAAAAAAATTGTCGCCTCCCAGGCCGGCAATGGTTGAATAAAAGGCAGTGCGACTGCCCGTTGTCGGGTCCAGGTAATTGTTGCGGGTGTCTCTCCATATTGAAGGACTTATACTGCTTGTCAGTCTCCTGCCTTCCTGCTCCCTGATAATTATGGAAGCATCTTCTGATAAATCCGTAATATCGGCCTCTTCAATGTTGTATGAGATCTTTCCTCCTACATATTCCGAGAACTCCTTTCCAAACCCGATATATCCACCCGTGGACTTTTTGTCATAATCAGGATATTCTGTCTGATCATTGTATATCCCTATTGAAGCTGAAATGGGCCTGTCCATAAACCAGGGATCTTTTAATGATAGGTTAAAGTTTGTTCTGCGTGAACTGTGGTCTGCCTTCAGTCTCAGTTGGTAACCCTTTCCAAACAGGTTTGACTGGGATATTTCGCCCATTAACATGAATTTATCTATTGAACTGTATCCTCCTCCAAAACTGAGCATCCCTGTCATCTTTTCCTTTATCCTGACCTCAAGATCGATGAGGTGGTCTGTGTACCGCGGGACAGGATCAATGTCCACAGATTCAAAATAATTAAGATTATTGATTCTCTGGTAACTCCTCTTTAACAGATTTTTATTAAAGATATCCCCTTCATCAAGCCGCATTTCTCTTCTGACAACCTTATCACGGGTCTTTGTGTTTCCAGAAACATCAATTCGTCCTATCCTGAATATGCCGCCTTCTGATACTGACAGGTCGATGTGTACTGATTTCTCCTCCAAATTGACATCCATGAGTGGATTAACATCAGCACGGGCATATCCCTGTTCCATATATGTATCGATTATTCTGTCAATATCAGATCTAAGGGCGCTTCTGTTAAAGATATCCCCGGCCGAAACAGAGATATGCTCAAAAAGTTCTTCTGTTGAAAAAACCGTATTACCCTGGATCTTAATGTCTCCAACTCTGTACTGGTCGCCTTCAGAAAGGGATATTTTTAGAAAAAGCTTCTTTTTATCAGGACTCAAGCTGATTTCCGGCTCAGAAATGGCAACATAAATAAATCCCCTGCTGTGGTATAAATTCCTTATTCGTTCAAGGTCTTCAGCTATCTGGTCTTTTTTGTAAATGCCCGATCCGGAGAGGAAAGAAAAGAGCCACCTCT
>CAMYJJ010000230.1 GCA_947258735.1 Thermodesulfovibrionia bacterium
GCTTCTGAATAGTATCAATAACTGACTGGATCCTTTTTGCTACATCCCTGAATTCAACCGGTTTTAACTCCACGGCAGGCAGCCCGTACTTATGTGCGTTGCGCATCATATGATACACATGTGCAGATCTGATAAGCGTCTTGCTCGGTACGCAGCCATAATGAAGGCAGTCCCCTCCCAGCGCCTTCTCCTTTTCGATAAGCACAGTCTTTGCTCCAAACTGGCTTGCACCGGAAGCAACGGTCAAACCTGCAGCGCCGCCTCCTATAATTCCGATGTCATAATCATATGTTGGCATCTTATATTCCTCCGGAATACATTACAAATTTTAAATTACAGATTACAAATTAACTGCCCCATTGTAATCTTCAACATATAAACAGTGGTCACTCCCGAGTATTGTTAGTCGGGAATCCAGAAACCATATAGCACTGTACATTCTGGTCTCCATGTAATAGTCAAAATACCTGCCATGATATATAGCAATTAAACATTTTCAATCACTTTCCTTGATTTATAAAAACCTAAAAGTTTCTTTGTTATCAAGGGAAACAGTCCGAGCAACACAAATGAAATAATAAGACCGGGAGATAGGATCCCGGAGAGTGAATCTATTTTTGCCAGTTCTTTTCCTGCATTCACAAAGACCACCGTAGCCGGGAACATTCCAAGCTGTGACACCCAGAAAAATGACTTGAGCGGCATCTTTGTCACTCCCATAATCAGGTTAATGAGCCAGAATGGAAATATGGGAATGAGTCTTAAAGTAAAGAGATAAAACAGGCCCTCTTTTTCAATTCCTTCATTTACTGTGCTGAGCTTGTCGCCGAACTTATTTTGCACCCAGTCCCTGAGAATAAATCGAGATACAAAACAGGCCAGCGTAGCCCCGATTGTACTGGCAAAAGAGACTATGATCGTTCCTGTTACAAGCCCGAACAGGGCCCCGCCTGCCAGCGTCAGTATGGCTGCTCCCGGCAATGACAATGACGTTGACAAAATATATATGAGCATATATACAGCAATCACTGTCACTCTATTCTCACTGTACATGGCCTGGAATTTCAGCTGTGATTCCTTCAGGTATTTAAGAGTAAGATAATCACCGAGGTTAAATATTTTAAAGGCAGCGATCACCGCAATGATCACTATGACAATAATAATTTTATTTATATGCTCTTTTTTCATTACCTTTATTTGTCATTCTGAGTTCATTTCAGAATCCCATGATATCAGCATATTGTACACCCGGAGATCCTGAAACAAGCCTGCCTGTCGGCAGACAGGTTCAGGATGACAACAACGACACAGTATTATTCTTTAATACTCTGAATTCCTGGGATTATTCTCAACCGCATAATCCTCATATACGATAAACGTCAGCATCCCGCCGGGGTATATATGATCGTTGGCAACATGATTCAGCCTGTGGCAGTGGAAAGGCCATATTCCGGGATTGTCTGCTTCAAGGAGAACATCAACCCTCTGCGCTGCCCCGATGTGCACTGTGTCTATCATCTGGGGTTCATCCACATACGCGCCGTCCCGGGTAATGACCCTGAACTTGTGAGAATGAGTATGCATGTAGTGAGACTGGTATCCCGTATTGATAAACCTCAGCCTTACCTTTTCCCCAGTCTTTACGTATACCGGTTCCGTGAGGGGAAATGCCCTGCCGTTTATGGTAAAGGCATCGTACACCGGGTTATGGGGATTGTGTGTCTTCGGGTAGTAATCCCTTTTTTCGGTCCTGTCACCTGAATGGGCATGCTCCGGCTGGGAGCCTTTATGAACGGAAACAGCACCATGCTGATCATGTCCTGCATCTTCATCATCTTTTTCATGGACATGAATATGTTTTGTCGGCCACTCGTCCAGGATCATTATGTATTCCCTGTCATAGGCATACTTCTTCTCCTTGGGCTCTACAATAAATGCCCCGTACATGCCCATGTCCATGTGGTGCGCACTGTCTACATGGCAGTGGTAAAAGGAGGATGCAGGTTTTTCTGCAGTAAACTCATACGTGTAAGATTCACCTTTCCTAATGGGTTTCTGTCCAATATACGGAACCCCATCCATAACGACCGGTTTTCTCTGTCCATGTACGTGTATCGTATGCTTGCCGCTTGACTCATTCTTCAGTATGATCCGGACATTATCTCCCTCGGTCATTCTTAATGTCGGCCCCGGTATGGTCCCGTTAAATCCCCATCCCATCATCGGGGCATCAGGGAAAAGTTCAAATCCTATGTCCCTGACCGTCAGCGTAAAGACCTTGACCGTCCTGCCATTCTCGCTGATGATTTCAGGTTCCAACTCTTCCAGAGTATTTTTCATTCCCAGAACAGCATTAAATCCGGCAGGGGTCTTTGCCTTTATATAATCGTAGCCTTCTGACGTCCTTACATACGGGAAATCAAATACCACGTTATCTTCCAGATTATCTTTCCTAATATTCAGTCTGAGTTCCCAGTGACCGCCCATTACAAGAATGACATTCTCAATTCTGTATATGCCGTTTCCCTTTTCAACAATTTCAGGTTCTGTAAATACACCATGCCCCATTTCCGGCATCCATGGAGTAAAGGTAATGTCCGCTCCTGTTAATCGTTTCCCCTGCGCGTCACTGATCTTAAAATCTATCGTGTTAAGACCTACGAGAAGCCTTTTTTCCAGAGTATTCATCTCAACCCTGAATATTCCATTTTCGGTTGTCTTCAGGATGCTTCCTGCATACTGTGTGGCTGCCTTTTCTTGATTATGTCCCTCATCTCCCATACTGCCGGGTGCATAACCGAATAACGCAATCAGTACAAATAAAATTATAGAATTCTTCATGCTCGCCTCCCCATGTTTGTACTGTCAGATGAGAATATTTTTTCCAACAGGGTACATGTACGTAATATTGAACAACAGCTGCACATTTTTTACACCATGCCTTTAAAAAATCGATTCATTCTAAGAATTTCAGCGGACTGCTTAATGTCCTGAGAAATGCCTCGAGCTGCTGCAATTCAATGTCCTTCAGATTACCGTGCTCAATATCAGCAGTTCTCTCTCCCGGTTTAAGGTCCCTGTAAAATCGCAATACATCCATCAATGAATTTATTTGTCCGGCGTGCATGTAGGGGGGTCTCTCGGCAACATTGCGGAGTGTCGGCGTCTTGAAGGCCCCGATGTATTTCTCCGTATCAGTATCTATAAAACGGAGTTCAGCGCAGTCACGCGCCTTCGCGTCACTATACCTGCTGAAACAGTTAAACTCATCAGCAAGGACCTTCCCGATCGCATCGGCCCTTCCCCTGTCAACAGGCAAATGTGAAGGCTGGGGAACGCCTATATTATGAAAATCCCCGTTTGTAAAAAGAGGTCCTGTATGACAGTTCGTGCATTTCGCTTTCCCGATAAACAGTCTTAATCCCTTTGCCTCATTGTTGCTCAAGGTATTCATCATGTCATCAGCGTCCTCACGCATCATGGCTTCCACATATCTGTCAAAACGGGAAGGTTCAGGAACAATCGTCCTGACAAAGGCAGCGATTGCCTTGCCCATATTTACATACACGCGGTTGACATCCTCTCTTGTTTCATGTGACATCGAGAGCCATTTTTTAAGAAGTGCAGGTTCTTCAGGCGATGGTTTTGCAATAAAGGAGAGATCATGCTTCACCACTGTTTCAGGAAACTCCGGAAATATTTCATTGTACTCTTTCCTGTAATGGTCCCGTATGACAACAGCGCTCTGTGTTCTCGTAAATCCATGTTCCACAGGACTTTCAAGGGGGCCAAGGGCCTGCGCCCAGAGACTGTCTTTTCTCCCGTCCCAGAACAGCCATGTATAATACCCGGCGCCTACCAGCGTCATGGTACGCCTGTCAGTTGTTCCAATACCATGGGCCAGAGGAAGGTCATCAGCAAAGTTCTCATTCACCGGATGACAGGTCGCACATGAGACTTTCAGGTTGCCGCTGAAACGGCTGTCAAAAAAGAGTCTCTTTCCCAGAACAGCTGCTTTAGGGTTATCTGCATACCTGTTTGAAGGGTCCGTCGGCACCGGCGGCAGGTTGCCGATCCAGAGTGACTGAAGCACGGCTTTTTCACTGTCTTTCCATACATGCAGATCCATTGCATGAGGCGTTGTAACTGAAATAAGGAGAGCTGTTGAAATTAATACTGCGACCACAAACATCCGGTAAACAGACATGATCCTTTTTCCTCTCTTCTCTTGAGCCATCATTCTAATATAAGGTTAAATGTTACACTGTCCTGCTTATCATTTGCTTTAATATTAAAATTTATTACCCACCATCCCGGCATGCTGAACTTCATTCCTTCAACAAGATACTCTCCGGGTCCGGTCTCTTCTGTTACCTCAGGTTCCGTAGGCATGCCATGCCCGTGCTCCGGCATGTCTCCATCCAGGGAAATGCTGGCACCTGTGACGGCCTTCCCTTCTGACGTTTGAACCCTGAGTGTCCAGCTGTGAATCCGGTTGACCGGAACCGGATCACGATCACTTTTGTATGAAACCTGAAAGGATTTATTTACTGATCGCTTTGCTGCAGAAAGGTCCAGATCATCAGGCGCTCTTGTCACAACCATTTTATGTTTGTGCCCATCACCATGATCAGCTTTCACCTTGACATCCGGAAAATCAAACATAACGGTATCCTTTACCTGATCAGTGTTGATCCCTATCCTCATCTCCCAATGTCCACCCATTACCAGAGTTATATTCTCAATCCTGTACAGACCGCCTCCCCGTTCCATGACCTTTGGAGGATCAAAAACACCGTGGCCCATCTCAGGCATCCAGGGCGTAACAATGATGTCCGCACCGACAACGTCCTTGCCATCTCTGTCATGGACAATTATGTTTGCGGCATTTACGCCCACGCTGAAATCAGAATCATCAACCATCATTTCTACCGTGAACGCACCCGAGTCGCTCATTTTGAAAAGACTCTGTTTATAATGTTTTTTTATTTCATCCTTCTTCTG
>CAMYJJ010000231.1 GCA_947258735.1 Thermodesulfovibrionia bacterium
TGGTAATTGCTTTGCCCTATGAATACCAATTAAGGATGAACGCAGAGGAGTACCTAAAGCCTCAACAAGTTCTTGGCGATTTTCTGAGAAAAAATAACATTCGCTTTATTAATGCACACAATTATTTTATGACGGCAAATGAATCTGATAAATATTACTTATATTCAGATGCGATGCATCTTTCAGAATATGGACATAAGAAATTATTTGAATTGATTTATAGCAACTTGTCGATAGAGGCTAAATGAAAATCCCAACAATGCTATGAAATTCACAGGGCTTAACGTTGATTTATATGATCAATCCTCAACATTCTGACCTTCTCATAGCATTGACAACAGATATAAGTCGTTGCAAGTTGCTCTTAGATGATTTTGAAGATTATAGAGATGAGTCAATGAAAACAGAACCCATAATGAATCACTGAGAATTAGAGATTAGCTTTAATCTCCGGTTTTCACTTCTATTTTGGTAAAAACCGGACATTTCTAAATTGGCTTGACAATTCGAACTACAGATTTGACATTTTAATGCCGATAGAATTAAATTATTAAGTCGCAACAAATCTGCATCGCTGTCCTGGTTTTACCCAATCTAGACAGAGGATATATGAGAACGTATTGTGTGCGCTGAATCAACAGTATAGTTGTGCGTAAAAAATAATAAAATGATTTCGAAAGGAGGTCGCCATGGCTGGAAAATCAAAGACTGATGTTTCTGCAAGGTCCGGCATGAGAAACGCCGGAAAGAATTGCAGTATATGTGGCAACAAGGTTGAGGTTGTCATGTCTGTCACGCCAACAGGAAAGAAAAGTATGAGACGTCTTTGCTGTGGAGAGTAATCATAAACAGCTCCTGCGGTGAAAACTATTGTTTAGCCGCAGGAGATAATTTCCCAATCCTCCCATTGTCTTAATCATATAATGATTGTTTTGCCGTCATTTCCGCAGTGTTTTGTTTCTCTGGATACCCGCTTTCGCAGGTATGACAGAAATTGTTGCGTTGATCAATAAGGGATGACTATTTCTCGGATACTATCTTTACTGGAAAGCCAAGTCTCCGGACAGCCATATACACATGTTTGCGGTCGATAATATCAGGGTTGTATATGACCTGAATATTGTCATCGATAAAACTGACAGTGGCATCTTCAATGCCGTCCTTCTCAAGGAGGATGGTTTCCATATCACCAGCGCATCCTGTGCACACAATGCCGTCTGCCTTCAGATTCATCTCTTTTAATTTTTCATTCATACTATTGATCCTGACTATATATTATAGATGCATTATTATAAAACAATTCTTGGACAGTCTGAATAATTATGACTAAAGGCAGTTTTGAATGATTAAATGGTATTACATTGTTCCTGTGTCAAGTTCAGAATAGGAGATCATATTAACATTACATTATGAATGTAATGAAATAAGAGGAGATGTTCAATGGCTGATTTTATCGGATGGACAGGTTCGATCGCTTTTGCGATATGCGGTATTCCCCAGGCATGGGAATGTTATAAAAACAGGAGCGCACGAGGCATTAACCCCCTGTTTGTCCTGCTCTGGCTGGTTGGCGAGGTATGTTATGTGGCAAGCGTGCTCATGAAGTTCGGATGGATCAACTGGATGATGTTTAATTATGTGGCGAATATATTCTCAATTACGGTCATTATTTTTTATCTGATTATGGACAGAAGGCATGCAACTCCTGTTCATCATGAAAATAATACATAAGTGCATTCCTGTATATTTCTATGTTTTAGTGTTTCCAACATGTTGATATATTTAAGTAATTTCATGGCAAAAAAAGACCTTGACAAGCATGTATAATTTCCATAAAGTCTATCTAATAGAGGGCAACCAACATTCACCCGTTTTTTTGAAAGGAGAGAATAATGCTGAAAAGCAAAAGGGAATTTACGAGGTTTGATCTGCCTCTTATCGTGAAGTTCAGGCCGTCCTACGGTGCCACCCGTTATTCTCTGGGGCTCACGAAAAACTTTTCCTTCAACGGCCTTAGACTTGAAGCAAGGGATTTCAACTTTATCAATAATGAGAACCTGGAGATGGAAGTTAAATTTCCCCAGAGCGGATCGTCCGTTGCCCTGTCAGGCGATGTTGTCTGGAAAAGGCAGGCCGGTTCAAGCAATATGGCCGGTATCAAACTCAAAATGAAGAGTAATGAGATGCAAAAGGAATTAATGGGAAAAATATCAGCCAACTGGAACATCCCTTTTGACAGCATCGTCAGTAAAGGCGATGCTACAGGTAATATAGCGAGTGCTAAAGAAAAAAAGAAACCTAAGACTGAAAGAAAAAAGCATACATCAGAACCCCGCTCCATGCATGTCGGATTTTCCAAGAAATATCTGAAAAACGGAAGCTGCAGGGTCACGTTCAGGCTGCCGAGAAAAGCTGCACCTGATGCCCGTAACATAGCCATTGTCGGTGATTTTAACGATTGGAACCAGAGTCATTCATATATGAAATGTCTAAAAAACGGTGATTTCAATGCCACGCTGGAAATACCGGCAGGCAGGGAGTATCGCTTCAGGTACCTCATCGACGGACGCTACTGGGAGAATGACTGGAAGGCAGATAAATATGTCCCGAACGATTTTGGCTGTGATGATTCGGTCATATCTCTCTGAGCACCTGTGTTATTTTTTAAAGGTAATATAGAAGAGAAAGGCAGATGCGGCGACTACTGCAGCTAGCAGTATAAAAATATTGCTGTATATCCATCCCTCAAGACAGGCATTTACCGGATTAAGACAAAATCCATGTGACCTGAAATCAAGGAGCCTGCCAATGCCTGCAGTGCTGAACGCCCCTGATATGAAAAAGAGAAGGTTATATATTCCCATGCCTATCCCTGTCTGATCTCTTGATAATGAAATCGAGATGGTATGCGGCAGCGAAGATTGCAGCAGGGCAAATCCGGTATAACTGATTATCAGGGCAGAGGCCACGACCCAGGCTTTCTGTCCTGCAACAGAAGATAGAGCCAGAAAACCTGATATGAGAATGAACGAGCCAAGGTACACAACAAACCTGCTGCCTTTTCTGTCTGACAGTCTCCCTCCGATCACCCCAGCCAGCACAGCGCTCATGGCACCGGGAAACAGTGTCAGTCCTATACTGCCTGAACTGAGGTCCAGCAGGTCCCTGAGCATTATGGGGACCATAAAAAGCATGCCAAATACAGAACCAATGGAAAGAAACGTGGTCATCACGGTATTGCGATACTGTTTATTGGAAAAGAGAGATGGGCTGACAAAGGGATTGGCAGCTTTCTTTATATGAAACATAAAATAGCCTGACATGATGACGGATGCTGCCAGAAACCACCCGTTACCCTGCGTGACAAAGATGAGCAGAGATGATGAACCTCCCGCAATAAGGACGGCGCCGGCAGAATCGAACGCAGCAGGATTTTTCTTCTCATCAGGCAGTATACGCCGTAAAGAGGGAATGGCACATATCGTTGCCAGAGAAAAAAGAAACAGATATTTCCAGCCAAATGTACCGGAAACAAATCCCCCCATGATTGGTCCCAGCCCGGCAGCAAGGGCAACCGTAGAAGCGATAATACCCAGCATGTTTCCCCTCAGGCTGGCGGGGAAATATCTGGTAACAACAATCATTGCCAGGGCCGGAATGGCTGCACCTCCTCCGGCCTGTATCAATCTGGCTGTAAGCAGCATCGGGTACCATGTAGAAAACAGACCAAGTATTGAACCAGCATTCATAAGGAGCAGTCCCATGGTGATGAGACGTTTTACCGGATAGATATCAGCCAGTTTACCGTATATCAGGGCACCGACAGCAAAGACCAGGATATATCCTGTCATCACCCAGCTTACCTCTGATGGAAGCAGATTGAACTCAGCAGATATATCAGGAATGGCCACCTGAAACATCATGCCGTTCAGAACAGAAAAAAAGATGATAAAACTGAGGGGAAAGGTGATTTTCATTACAGATGTGTTCATGGTAAAGAATTAAAACGTATATTGGAACCTGCAATCAACTAATGAAAAATATACGAGGACCAGCTATATCTATATACTGAACCGCTGTATGGTATACTAGCAATATAAACTGCTTAATGCTATTACATCATGAAAACGGCATATGTTTACAGTTGTTTTTATTATGTGGGTTCTCATATGATCGCAGAATACTTTTTTTCATAACAAAGTGATATGCGTTTCTTCATTACAGTTTTAACTCTAGTTGCAGCAAGCATGTTATATCCTCATTTGCAGTCCTCTGCTGAAAACCTGTCATATCAATCTGATCAATATTGGCCCTCATCCACATGCCGTGACTGCCATGTAAAAATATATGATCAGCACATGCGGTCCATGCATGCCCGGGCTTACACTGATACGGTTTTTCAGGCACAGTATTTCAGGGAAGTTGTGCCAAAGATGGCTGCAGAGAGCGAATTATCCCTGGATGCAGAAGGGTGTATTGCCTGCCATTCTCCTGTTACATACAGCAAGGGCGGGAAACGCGTTACATCAAGGACAGACGTTCCGGCTGAAGCATCCGGGGTGACCTGCGACTTCTGTCATACCATAAAGGGGTTTAAAGATGAATTGCCCGGAAGCGGTAATTATATTTCTGTACCAGCCAGTCAGAAGCTTGGGCCCTTTAAATCAACGTCAAGCTGGCATCATACGTATTCGGAGCTGCACACAAAAAGTGAGTTTTGTGCAATCTGCCATAATATGACAAACCGTTATGGACTTGAGATAAAATCCACTTACACCGAATGGAAAAACAGCCCGTATGCTGAAAATGATATTCACTGCCAGGACTGTCATATGAATGCCAGGGGGTTTCTCATTGAAGACAAGCCTGTATTTGATTCAGGAAAGTCATCCTATTCTGTTCTGGGGTATTCTCCGTTTCGTGAAAAGCTTCATACGCACCGTTTCCCGGGTGCCCATACCAGTGAGCATGTAGTGGGAGCTATCAGGCTTGGGATTG
>CAMYJJ010000232.1 GCA_947258735.1 Thermodesulfovibrionia bacterium
ATTTCCTATACCCCGGGAGCTGCCGGTGATTAACACTACTTTTTTTATCATGGATTGCATAACGGTCTATTTTATAAAAATCATTGTATTTAGTAAACTGCGATTAATGCCGATAAGACAACAAGCTGTCATGTATATTGCTAATCCGATATGATACATGTAGAATGAATAGAATATACAGATAACAGAGGTGAAAAGAACAATAAATGGCAGAGAAGATAAATTGACCATATCCATGATGAAACGTCACAGGTATATATTAATAATTGTATGCGTAACGTTATTTCTCGGGTGCAGTACATTTAATAAGCACCTGTCCGGTAATAGTACTAAGCCGGCAACTCCTCAATCCATATTAATCGATGATCAGGATAATACGATTGATGCCAGTGCTGTTTCGTTAGATGATTCAGACGCAGCAGCATTGGGATCACTGCCGGAACCATTCAGCCTCGGAGACAATGGCAAAGCGGCTTCGATGGTTGATGAATATCTGTTCAGTCAGGACGAGGGGCCTATGTATAACTGCAAGCCCTATGGCTCATGTCTGAACGATAGGAGCGGATTAGACAATACTATTGACGCTCAAACGGTCGATCAGCTGAATGATGTTAATGGTTTGACAGCAGATATCCCTGATGAGCAGGATGAAATTGTAAAAGAACAGGAGCTGCTTGATACGGCACTTGCATTGATCAATGCATCTCAGGAGTTCTGGTCAGAGGGAAACCTTGAAAAGGCAAATGAGGCCCTGGATGAGGCATATACATTAGTCCTGGAAGTAAATACCGATACATATCCGGAACTTGTTCAGCAGAGGGAAGACCTGCGTTTTATGATCTCCAAAAGGATCCTGGAGATTTATGCATCCCGGTATACTGCGGTCAATGGTAACCATAAAGAAATTCCCCTGACCATGAATGAGCATGTTGAAAAAGAGATCAAGAGGTTTACGGGACGTGAAAGAAGGTTTTTTATTGAGTCGTTTAAACGCTCCGGTAAATATATGGAGAACATACTTGCAGACCTGAACGAGGCTGGTCTGCCGGAAGAGCTGGCATGGCTGCCGCTTATCGAAAGCGGATTCAAGGTCAGGGCCCTCTCCCGTGCGCGTGCTCTGGGACTCTGGCAGTTTATCCCGTCAACCGGGTATAAATTCGGTCTTAAGAGAGACAACTGGATTGATGAGCGGCTGGACCCGGAAAAAGCAACTGCTGCTGCAATTGCATATATGAAGGAGCTGCACAATATTTTTGGTGACTGGACCACTGTTCTTGCTGCCTACAATTGTGGAGAAGGCAGGGTCATGAAAAAAATTCGGAACCAGAAGATAAATTATCTTGATAATTTTTGGGACCTGTATCAGCAGCTTCCCAGAGAAACGGCCCGATATGTTCCAAGATTTCTGGCTACCCTGCATATTTTAAAAGACCCTGAAAAATATGGATTTTCCCTGGATGAAATAGATTCTCCGGTTGCCTACGAGACGGTACATATTAATAAACCCGTACAATTGAAAACAGTAGCGTTAAAACTCGGGATTTCCGGTAAGGCGCTTTCCGAGTTGAATCCTGAGTTGAGATACAAGGTTACTCCTGATTCTGAATATTCACTAAAAGTGCCTGTTGGTACGGGGGAAACCCTTCTTGCCTCAATAGATGAAATCCCCAAGTGGTCTCCTCCAAAAAATGCCTATGCATATCATCGCGTCAAAAGAGGAGAGACGCTGTCAGTTATTGCCTTAAGATATCGTACCAGTGTTAAAAAAATCGTACGGGCAAATAATATTCGCCGTAAACATTTAATCCGTGCAGGACAGAAGCTTAAAATACCTCTCAGGGGAAGTTCGATCGGCTCGATGTATGCTTCAAATGACAAACTCTTGCCTGGCGGCAAGTATCGCATTAAAAAAGGTGATTCACTCTGGCTGATAGCCAGAAAATTTAATACCAATACAAAGAGGCTGAAACAGATCAATAACCTTCGGTCTACCCGTCTATATGTTGGTCAGTATCTGCGGATAACTGATTAATAAAACTTTTTACTACTACTTAATTGGCAATTCACTTGCTCCTCGCTTCCTTGATCCTCTGGATCAAGAATTAATGCAATTACTTTGGATTTTCTCGAAGACACAAACTGATCCGGTGATATGATCTTACACAGCTTTTAATATTGTCTTAGCAATATGTTCTGCCCGTTCCGGTTCAAGTTCGGGGTAAATAGGGAGGGAGAGCACGTCTTTTGCAGCTGCTTCGCATTCAGGAAAATCACCGTCTGAATACCCAAGGTATGTAAATGCCTGCTGAAGATGAAGCGGCAATGGATAGTAGACAACTGATGAGATGGCGTTATTCGTTAAAACGTCCTTGATCCTGTCTCTCGATGGAGACTGAATTGTATATTGATGATATACATGGCTTCTGTCAGGCATTTCCAGAGGGCATTTGACGGCGCCGCTCAAAATTGAGGAATAAAGTTGTGCAGTTCTGCTTCGCTTCTGATTATACTCATCGATATGTCTCAGTTTAATGCGGAGTATTGCCGCCTGTATCTCATCAAGCCTGCTGTTATATCCAAGGAAACTGTGCTCATAAGGACCGGTTGTGCCATGATTTCTCAACAGCCGGACTTTTTCAGATACATCAGGGTTGTCCGTAATCATCATTCCGCCGTCCCCATAGGCCCCCAGGTTTTTGCTTGGATAAAAACTGAAGCAGCCGGCATCTCCCATACTGCCCACAGGCTTATCCTTATATGTCGCTCCAAAGGCCTGGGCACAATCTTCGACCACAAAGAGGTCATGTTTTTTGGCTATTTGCATCACTTCTGTCATGTCTGCCGGTTGACCAAAGAGGTGCACAATAACGATGGCAGTTGTTTTTGGAGTTATTTTTTCTTCTATCTGCGATACATCAATATTAAATGTATTTCTGTTTATGTCTACAAATACCGGGGTAGCACCCACGTAGGCTATTGACTCTGCAGAGGCGATGAACGTAAATGGCGTGGTAATGACTTCATCTCCTTCCTTAATGCCAAGGGCCTTTAGACATAAATGGAGAGAGTCTGTTCCGGAAGCCAGACCAATACCGTTTTTCACCTGATGATATGCTGAAATCTCCTTCTCAAGAGAGCGGACGTTCTCTCCAAGTACAAACTGACCGCTCTCAATGATTTCCTTGAGGGCTGACTTTATTTCCTCCTTGAGCGGCAGGTACTGGGCCTTGAGGTCCAGCATGGGGATAACGTCAATTATTTGTGATTTTTCTGTCATGCTAATTCAATTGATTAATCCGTCATGAACAAGACCGGATATCTTTAATGCAACCTTGAGGGCCTCTTTTCCTTCAATACCTGACACAAGCGGCTGAGATCTGTTCATAATACAATCTATAAAAGAACGGAGCTGTTCCTTGAGGGGCTCGGTTTCTTCAGGTCTTTCAGTTTTTTTATTAACGTTTCCATTCTGCTTTTTGTAGGTGGTTATTTCCTGGCTCTGGTAATCAAGACTTACATACGAGTTCTGCTGAAATACCTTGAGCTGCCTGACCTTGTCCTGTGCCATTCTGCTTGTAACGGCTTCGGCAATACAGCCGTTTTCAAATTCAATCCAGGCATGCGCGACATCAATGTTTTCGGTTAATACTTTTGCCCCGGTTGCACGAATGTCAGATATTCCGGACTTCACCAAACTCAGTATTATATCTATGTCATGTATCATTAAGTCAAGGGTCACATCAACATCAATTCCTCTTCCCAGAAAAGGAGAGAGACGCTGCGATTCAATAAATTGTGGTCTATCAACCATGGTACTAATGAGAGAGACCCCTGAATTAAATCGCTCAAGATGACCTACCTGAAAGATGAGGTCTCTTTTCTCCGCCTCCTCAATAAGAATGTCCGCTTCCTGTATGGTAGTTGTGATCGGTTTTTCAACGAGGATGTTTTTGTTGTGTTTCAGGAAATCCAGTGCGGTCTGAAAATGAAGAGTCGTTGGAACTGCAATGCTGACTGCATCTACTGAATCGATCACTTCCATATAATTGTTGAACGCGTTACAATTATACATGGATGCCATGTTCCTTGCCTTTTCCATGTCCGCATCTACTACTCCTACCAGGGTTGTATGTTCCAAAGCAGAAAAAATCCGTGCGTGGTGGACCCCGATAGAGCCCACACCTATAACAGCCACGTTCACCATTAGTTAATATCACCAAAGCCGGGAATATATCCCAGGGGATCTGTCCCTGAATGTGTCATTTCTATACTCCCATAACAGCTATCCCTTTAGCATCCGCGTCTTTTATAAATTTATCTTTGTCCACGATGATACATTTCCCGGCCTCAAGTGCAAGTACCCGGGCTGAAACTTTTTTCATTGTCCTTATTGTCTGGATTCCTGCAACAGGCACATCAAACCTCATGTCCTGCTCTGGTTTGCTGACCTTAATGACCACAGCATTTTTTTTAGCCAGCTTCCCGCCTCTGCTTATGGCCTCATCGGTCCCTTCAATCGCCTCGACAGCCATTACAGCAAGGTCTTTCACCACAACAGTCTGACCGATATCGAGCGCTCCTATATGTTTAGCAACATCCCATCCGAAATCAACATCCTGCAGCTCTTTTTTGGATGGATTGCTAGTGGTCAGTATACCCTCGGGCACAAGAAGGTCTTGTGTGAAGTCTGTAGTGTTATGAACGGTAATGCCTTTCTTTTCAAGCTCTCTGACAACCGCGCTCATTATGGTATCATCGGATTGGTTTTTTAGAGAGTAGAGCAGTTTGACCGCCTTAAGGTCAGGAATGATACTTGCCTTATTCTCATACAGAAGATTCTTTGGAACCTTCCCGGCCATTACCACATCGGTTATTGACTTTTTTTTGAGAAGTGACAGGAGCCCTCCGAAACGGCCAACACTTATTTTGTGAAATTCATCTGCCAGTGGTTTCAGGGACTCGTCTGCCGGAGGTTGAAGT
>CAMYJJ010000233.1 GCA_947258735.1 Thermodesulfovibrionia bacterium
AGAAATTTGAGAACTGGGAAGAAGCCGGTAAATATATGAGATCAATTGTTGAGTCAGAGTTTTTTCTGGGAAACAATAAATCATTGCCATCCATGGAGCATATCAAATCGGTTGAGGATGCTGTCAGATTTGCAATGGGTTTTGAAAAGGAAACGCTGTTGTATTTTTATTATCTCAGTGACGCGATAAAAGTGCTTAATACGCCTGAAAAAGAACAGGCTATTGAACGTATCATAAAAGAAGAACAGAGTCACCTTGTCTGGCTAAATGACTTTAGAAAAACACTGTAACCGTTCGGACGGAGCCCCATGGACTATACAATAAAAATCGGCGGCAAGGCAGGGCAGGGCGTCCAGACGATAGGGAGTACGCTTGCGAGATTTTTTGCGCGATCGGGATATCACGTATTTACCCATCAGGATTATGAGTCACGAGTGAGAGGCGGACATAATTTCTATCAGGTACGTTTTGCTGACAGGCCGATAAGCGCCTCCAGGGACATAATAGACATCATCGTTGCACTGGACACAGAGAGCATTTCACTTCACAAAAATGAGCTATCACCTGACGGGCGCATAATTTATGATTCCAGATCTCTGAAACAGGAGCAGGATGGGGACCATTTCCTTGATGTTCCGTTTGCAGATATCGCAGTTGAAAAAGGCGGTCAAAAGATTATGGCAAATACAGTTGCCATAGGGTCTGTGCTGGGAATGTTGCGGACCAAAACAGATGTACTCATAAAGATTATTAAAGATGCCTTCAGAAAAAAAGGTGACGAAGTGATAACAATAAATTTAGAAGCAGCACATGCGGGATATGAATATGCGTTAAAAAACTGCACGGACTGCTCTTTTCAGCCTCCTTCGGGAAATCAGCCGAACATGCTGATCGCGGGTAATGATGCCATTGGATTTGGAGCAGTGGCTTCAGGGCTGAAATTTTACTGTGCCTATCCCATGACCCCTGCAACCGGCATAATGAATTATGTAGCGGGCAGGGAAGAGGAGTATGGCATTATTGTTGAACAGGCTGAGGACGAGATAGCGGCAATCAATATGGCACTCGGAGCTTCATTTGCCGGGGTACGGTCAATGACCGGAACGTCAGGCGGAGGCTTTGCCTTAATGAGCGAGGGGCTGTCTCTGGCAGGGATAACTGAGATCCCTGTGGTGATAGCCCTTGCACAGAGACCCGGCCCTGCCACAGGGCTGCCTACCAGGACCGAACAGGGTGACCTGCATTTTGCCCTTTATGCGGGACACGGTGAATTTCCGAGAGTGATCTTTGCTCCGGGCACTCCTGAACAGGCATTTTATCTGACCAACAAGGCATTTGAGATGAGCGAACAGTTCCAGATACCCGTAATTATAATGACCGATCAATATCTCGCTGACAGTGAGTGGACATTGGATGGCCTTGACATGACAAAAGTCATATATTCTGATCACAGACTGGGTGATAATGAGTTGAGAACTATGGAATCTTATAACAGACATGCTGACACTGAATCAGGAGTGACGCCTCTTGCAGTACCCGGTATGTCAAAACACCTGGTTGTGACAGACAGTGATGAGCACAGCCAGGAAGGGCATATCATAGAGGACAGTGAAACCCGAATCAGCATGATGAACAAAAGGCTGTTCAAAAAGCTTCCGTTCATGCGGGAGCATATGGCGCCACCGGATTATTACGGTTCCGATGAACCTGACATAATCCTTGTTGGATGGGGATCAACATATGGAGTCATAAAAGAGGTCATTGATGAGCTTATGCTGAACAGTAAGGCAGCGATGCTTCATTTTTCTGAGATCTGTCCCCTGCCAGGGACTGATGATTTTGATTATATTCAGGTTATGGAGCAGGCATCACAGGCGATATGCATCGAAAATAATGCCACTGGACAGTTTGCAAAATACTTAAGATCTGAAACAGGGTTTGAATGCAAAACAAAAATATTGAAGTTTGATGGAAGGCCCTTTACCCTTGAAAGTCTGAGAAAGGAAATTCATGAGCACGTTACAGGATTATAGGGGAGAGCAGCCTGCCTGGTGCCCGGGGTGCGGAAATTTCAGTATCCTGAAGGCATTCAAGGATGCCATGATCGATATGGATCTGGCGCCCCATCAATTTACGATTGTCTCCGGTATAGGCCAGGCTGCCAAGTTTCCCCATTATACGAAGTGCAATACCTTTAACGGGCTCCACGGCAGAGCGCTTCCTGTTGCCGCCGGAATGAGGCTTGCCAATCATGAACATCCTGTGATGGTATTTACCGGAGATGGTGACTGCTATGGAGAGGGGGGCAATCATCTTATCCATAACATACGTCGTAACCTTAACATAAAGGTGTTTGTGCATGACAATCAGATTTACGGCCTTACAAAGGGACAGGCATCTCCCACCAGCATGGAGGGAATGAAGACAAAAAACCAGCCTTTTGGAGTGTTATCTGAACAGATGAGTCCGCTAGCACTTGCCGTTTCCCTTGACTGCAGCTTTGTTGCAAGGGGGTTTACCGGCGACATGGACCAGCTCAGGGACCTTATGAAAGCGGCATACAATCATAAAGGTTTTTCACTGGTAGATATTCTTCAACCCTGTGTTACCTTTAATAAATTGAATACGCTTGAATGGTACACGGAGAGGGTATATCAGATCGAAGATGACCATGATCCCCGGGACAGGATTAAGGCCTTTGAAAAATCTTTGGAATGGGGAGAGCGCATTCCACTCGGAATTATATATAAAAATGACCGCCCTCTGATGGAGGAGAGGATTCCCATTATTGCAGATACCTCTCTTGTGAAACAGCGTTTTGAGTCATCAAAACTGAAAGAAACCTTAAACGAGTTTTACTAACCCGAAAACAAGGAGGTAGATCATGGCAGCAAAGAAGAAAGCAGCAAAAAAGAAAGGTACAAAGAAGAAGGCTGTATCAAGGAAGAATTATGTTTGTGCAACGTGCGGCGCTGAAACCGCTTCAAAAGGACATCTGTGTACACCTGTCGTTAAGGAAAAAGCCTACTCATGCGAGTATTGCAGTTCAGTTGTGGGAGACCCTCGTCATGTGTGCAAACCAAAGGCAGCTAAGATAGCCTACGTGTGCGGAGGCTGCGGAAGGACAGCTGCAAAGAAGTCTGAAATTTGTGTGCCTGAGAAAATATAAATTCATCACGCTGGAGCACTAAAAGCCTTTACAGATATTGTAAAGGCTTTTTGGTGAATCCTCATGTTCACTGCGTACACTGGATAAGCCTCTCATCGGTGATGATCATATCGACTTTTATATCATGGGGCTCGGATGGAATCTCATCTCCAATCTGTTCTTCAAAGGCCAGAGCAATGGTCGTAATGTGCTCAATTTCCTCGAGTTCCCCCGCTTCCATGCTGAGGAGCCTGTCATAATACCCGCCCCCATACCCAAGGCGGTTTCCTTTGTGATCAAACCCGGTACCGGGTATGACGACGAGGTCGATCTCCTTTAATGAACACCTTCTGTTTCTCAATATACCGGGCTCCGGAATCCCCATATAACCCGGCTTCAGCTCGTCCGTACTTTTTACCTCATACAGCTTGAGCACTTTATGTCGTGCATCAACAAGAGGCATAACAAGGTTTTTACCGAGTTTCAAGATGTTGTCAAGAAATCCCCTTGTATCTACCTCAGAGCGGAATGATACATACATTAAGATGGACTGTGCCTTTTTAAATTCATCCAGGGAAAACAGCCTGTCTTCGATTGCAGATTCTTTTGCAGATTTCAGTTCAGGAGGGATTGCGTCTCTTCTTTTTAAGAGCTTTTCCCTGAGTCTCTTTTTCAAACTGCCTTCTCAAGGGATTTTTTTATTTCACTGACTTCTTTAATAGCCTGATCAGAAGCCCTGTAGGAGGGAAGCCCCCCCATGTCAGACTCAACAATGCTCTCATTGTGATGTATCTCACCAAGAAACTCCATATCGTTGATATTGCTTTTAATAAACTCAACGTCCTCTTCTTTTCGCACCTTGTTGGCAACGACAAAGACTCTTTTCACGCCAAGTTCAGCCGCAAGACCTTTTACCGCAATAGCAGTCTGGAGGCTTCTCTGGCCGGGTTCCACCACAACAATAAATGCATCAACTCCTTCAGCAGTTCCCCTGGTGAGATGTTCAATACCGGCTTCCATATCAACAATTACCACATCATCCCTGTCGATAATTAAATGTTTGAGTAACCGCCGCAACAAGGCATGTTCAGGGCAGTAACATCCGGATGATGCAAACTTTGATTTGCCCATGACAAGCAGAAGAATATCATCGATCCTGTATCCAAATCCCTCAGGTATATCATCAACTTTTGGATTGATTTTAAATATACCTCCGCTTGTGCCGGGCTTGGCCCCGGTCCTTTCCTCTACAAGGTCCGCCATTTCACCTATTGGTTTAATTTTTGATATCTCTTCCTTTGAGATACCGATAGCAGTGGAAAGATTTGCATCAGGGTCAGCATCCACTGCTATGACCCTTTTTCCTTCTTTTGCATAAATGTGGCATAAGAGCGCTGAAAGGGTTGTCTTGCCGACACCGCCCTTGCCCGTAATAGCTATTTTCATGTTATCTCCATGTAACGTGTTGAAATTAAATTAAAAAACAAATACCGTTCTTTTTGAAAATACTACCATTGAAGGATTGATTTTGTCAAAAGACCTGTGTTTCAATCAGACCTGCAACGGCTGAATGAAACAGGCAACTGGGCCGTGACACGCAATATCTGAAAGAAAATAATTCTTAATGTTTTATGTGCACACGTAACGGTGATATAGAATTATCTTTACTTGAAGACGTAATGTGTATCTGATAATTATATGTATTTACACGATAAATAAAGAAATTAATCAAATGTGACGAAAAGTACGGTTATGAAGAAACGT
>CAMYJJ010000234.1 GCA_947258735.1 Thermodesulfovibrionia bacterium
GAATGGTTACTTGTATGGCTGGTCTGTAGATACTTTAATAACCGTCTTCACATTTCCCCTTGGATTAAAATCACCGGATACTTCCATGTGTCTCGGTTTAAGAAGTTTTTTCAGGTCATCGAAAACCTGGTTTGTTGACATCTCATGTGATATGGACTGGTTTCTATAATTGTTGAGATACAGTTTCAGAGATTTAAGCTCAACAATGTGTTTATCCGGTACATACCGTATGTGTATAGTTGCAAAGTCGGGATATCCGGATTTCGGGCACATACAGGTGAACTCTGAAAAACTGATCTCTATTGTGTAGTCCCTGTCCTGAGAAGGATTGGGCCATTTTTTAAGTTTTGATCTCGTAATGGCCCTGTCGCCATATTTTACCTGTTTCATTTCTTACATGTTCTCCTGGGGCTTTTCCATAAATAGTGTTTGCGTAGGATAGGCAAATTCAATACCGCGTTTTTCAAATTCTTCCTTTATCTGAAAATTTATTCTCTGCTGAATGTCCATATATATGTTGTAATCACCGCTTAATACATAGTAGACAATTTCAAAATTAAGGCTGAAATCTCCATATGAAAAAAAATGGGCACGGTCAAAAACAGTTCCATCAACGCTTTCAATAGCATGTTTTATTATGCCGGGGATCTCTTTTACCTGCTCTGTAGTAGTCTGATACACAACGCCGAGACTGAACAGGACACGACGCTTCTCCATCCTCTTGTAGTTTCGTATCCTTGAATTGGTAAGGTCCGTGTTGGAAAAAACAAGCTGCTCTCCGCCAAGACTTCTCACGCGCGTGGTTTTAATGCCGATGTTTTCAATAGAGCCCATGTAATCCCCGACAATAATAAAGTCACCCACTTCAAAGGGGCGGTCAAAAAATATAACAAAGTAACTGAACAGGTCTCCCAGTATTGTCTGTGCAGCAAGTGCTACTGCAATTCCACCAATACCCAGACCTGCAATGACAGCAGATATTTTAAAACCCAGGTTGTCCAGCAGGAACGCAATGCCGGCGCCCCAGATAAACACTTTGACTATGGTAAGAATGCCCCTGAAATTATAATGTTTGCTTTTATCAAGAGCTTTCTTTTTTGAGTAATTCTCAAACATATAATTAATGATGACAATAATAAGCTGGACAATGAGAAAGGTGAGCACAATAATCACGGCCACATCCAGTGCCCTTGCTACCGCTTCAGTCATCGAGAGACTCTTAAATGTCAGATAGAAAACACCGAAGTAAAGCAGGGGGACAAGCTTTTTCTGGATAATTTTAATCAGTAAATCATCAATGGAAGTCGCGGTTTTTTCAGACCATGCCTTAAGACGCTTTATTACGAGGAGCTTCAGGGTCTGGATGACTAATATGCCTATTAAAAAAGATGCGGCAAATATGATGTAATCAAGAATGCTGTTCTGCAGTATTATTATTTCAAGAATCTCTGACAACGCTATCACCTCTTGTGAAATTATTCAATGCTATGAACATAGTATATGAGAATAAATAGCCTTGTCAAACGCATACGGTGCTTCTTGACATTAGTGCATATATGTGATAAACAATAGAAAATTATTCCTGATTGCAAGGTATATTCAGGAATTTATTGATGGATTCAGGATCAGGTTTCTCAATTAATCATTCAATTTTTATTGTCATTTAATCAAGAAAGGGGTACACAGTGAAACATCAAATCAACTCAATCAAACCTATGTTCATCTTCATGACATGTCTTATACTTTTCCTTGCTTTCGGACTGCCTCAGGTTGAGACCGCAGAGGCTGCGTCTGCCGGTCCTCCGAAATGGACCGGTAATGTTACTCTCGGGGCAAATCTGCAGACAGGAAATACAGACCGTTTTAACGCAGCGGTCGGGGCGGATGCATTGAGGGAGTCTGAAAAAGACAGATACAGCCTGGGGGTACTGTTTAATTATTCAGAAGAGGATGGCGAGAAAACAGCTGAGAGTTATTATGGCGCAGCCAAATATGACTATTTTTTTACAAAGAAGCTGTACGGGTATGTCGGGCTGGAACTTCTCAAGGACAAATTCAAAGACCTTAGCCTCAGAACGGTTGTCGGGCCGGGTGTCGGATATCAGGTATGGGACGAAGAAAAAAGATCACTTGCGGTAGAAGCTGGTATAGCGTACTTTTCTGAGAACAACATAGTCGCTGATGATAACGACTGGATAACCGCCAGGCTGGCAGGATACCTGAGATATGAACTCCTCCCTTCAGTGACGTTTACCGATTCATTGATAATATATCCCAGTCTTGAAGATTTTGGTGAATTTCAGCTCAGAAATGAAGCTGCAATTACGACATCTATTGCTTCGGGCTGGGCATTACGGTTTGCCAATATACTTGAGTATGACAGTGATCCCCCTGTGGACGTCAAAGATACTGACATGAACTGGATATTGTCATTGCAATACAGTTTCTGAGGTTTGTCTGTATACCTTTTTTTGTGACAGTGTAAATTCCTGATTTTCTGATCACATCCATAATTGACTTGCGACCGCAGGATACATCCCGTATACTCTGTATAAGCGGATGACAATATACAGACTAATTTAATACTGCATTTTCAGGCATTATCAGTAACTGAGTCACGTGTAATGAACATGTGATTACGCCGGGCATGCTGCTCTTGGCTCGTACAATCAATGATGAGAATTGGCGCCAATTATGGAAATAATAATACATGTGAATTCATCGTCTGGGCCCCTCTTGTCAGGAGTATCTCCTTAAAACTCCTTACCCCCTCAGAAAGGATTGTTCCCCTGGAAAGAGATAACCAGGGATACTGGAAGGTCACCGTGGATAACTGTTCTCCTGGATCCTTATATTATTATCGTCTTGATAATGTAAGGGACAGGCCTGATCCTGCCTCATATTTTCAGCCTGACGGCGTACACCAGGCTTCACAGGTGATTGATCATAATTCCTATGTATGGCATGACGCGAAATGGAACGGCATTGATAAAAAGGATATGATCATTTATGAGATGCATATCGGAACATTTACGAATGAGGGTACTTTTTCTTCTGCAGTGCACAGACTTGATGATCTTATGGAGCTTGGAATTAATGCTATAGAAATAATGCCTGTGTCCCAGTTTCCGGGACCAAGAAACTGGGGTTATGACGGCGTCTATCCCTTTGCCGTACAAAACTCGTATGGTGGTCCTGACGGGTTGAAAGGATTGGTAAATGAGTGTCATAAACGGGGCATTGCCGTAATTCTGGATGTAGTGTATAACCACCTGGGGCCTGAAGGCAATTATATATGGGATTTCGGGCCGTACTTTACTGACAGATACACATCACCCTGGGGGCAGGCAATTAATTTTGACGGTGAACATAACGAGGGGGTCAGAAATTATTTTATCGAAAATGCACTGTATTGGCTTGATGTGTATCACTGTGATGCCCTGCGCCTTGATGCCATACACGGGATTTATGACAAGAGTGAAAGCCCCTTTCTTCTGGAGCTTGCCGGACGTGTTCAGGATTTTTCGGTTCGAAGGGAAAGGAAATATTATCTCATGGCGGAATCAGACCTTAATGATTCTGCCGCTGCAAGACCTGCACAAAGAGGCGGACTGGGACTTGACGTATTATGGTGTGATGATTATCATCATGCCCTGCACACATTAATAGCAGGTGAAGATGCAGGTTATTACGTTGACTACGGAAGTGTGGACCACCTGGTAAAATCTCTGAAAGAGGGATTTGTGTACTCGGGGGAGTACTCAGAATTCAGGAAGCGTAATCATGGAACGTCATCCAGGGATCTCAGCGCTGACAGCTTCATTGTGTTTTCCCAGAACCATGACCAGATTGGCAACAGGGTAAAGGGGGACAGGATTGCCGGTCTGGTATCGTTTGAAGCACAAAAACTGGCAGCCGGTATTATTTTACTGTCACCATTTATTCCTCTTCTCTTTATGGGGGAAGAGTATGGAGAGACGAGGCCGTTTCTTTACTTTACCAGTCATTCTGATCCTGACCTGATCGAAGGAATAAGAGCGGGACGAAAAAAAGAATTTGAGAAATTCAGATGGCATGCGGAACCTGCAGACCCGCAGAGCGAAGAAACATTTGCAATGTCAAAAATAGACTGGAAAAAGAGAGTAACCGGTGATCATAAAGTGCTTTTGAAATATTACAGAGAGCTGATTTGCCTGAGAAAAAAAATTACTGCTCTCTCTCACCTTGACAAGAAATCGATGACAGTAAAAGGTGATAATGAAAGCAGAGTGATTATGGTTGAGAGGTGGCATGGGGAAAGCCGGGTATTGATTCTTATAAATGTAAACAGGAGGGATGTTTCTCTTATGCCTGTTTCTGATGATCGTGTATGGAAAAAGGTCATGGATTCATCTGAAAGCAAATGGAATGGGCCCGGGACACTCCTGAAGGAACTTATTAATGGCAGACAGGATGTGATGATGAAGGCACACAGTCTGGCATTGTATGAGATAGTGAATGATTAACAGGTATAACAAATAATGGAAAATCAATATATTAAAATACCTGCAGCTACATACCGGGTGCAGTTTACCCCTGAATTTGGCTTTCAAGAGGCAAGAGAAATATTGTCCTATCTTGATGAACTGGGTATTACAGATCTCTATGCGTCTCCTGTGTTTAAGGCAAAGGCGGGGAGTCCTCATGGGTATGACGTTGTTGACCTTAATCAACTCAATCCTGATCTTGGAAGCCGGAGTGATTTCAGCGAACTTGCAGACGATATAAAAAATCTGGACATGGGCTGGCTTCAGGACATCGTTCCGAACCATATGGCATTTGACGGAGAAAACCAGATGTTAATGGATGTACTTGAAAACGGAAGACATTCTGAATTCTTTGATTATTTTGACATTGAGT
>CAMYJJ010000235.1 GCA_947258735.1 Thermodesulfovibrionia bacterium
TACATCGTATCAGTTAAAGGAGATGAACGAAAGCAGAATTTATGGTGATGAAGTTTTCATTGATACGGTGGTATGGCAGGGAAAGATCCTGGTTAATGGCACGATACGGGTCCCCCTGAGCGGCAGGCTCATTATATTACCCGGTACAACAGTTGAGTTCCGCAAAAAGGACACCAATGATGATGGTATAGGAGAAAACGGGCTGTTTATTCAGGGCGGGATTATCGCAAAAGGCACCAGAGAACAACCAATCCTGTTCAGATCTGCAGAAAAAAATAAAGGTCAGAGCGACTGGGATTCGATCAATATACTGAACAGTGACAGGGCCCAGAACCTTATTGAATATTGCCAGATTGAGAACGCCTACAGAGGACTTCATTTTCATTTCGCCAATGTGGCTGTGAAAGATACGGTGATCACAAACAACTCACGGGGCATACAGTTTCAGGAATCGATCGTTGAGATCAGCGGAACCCATTTCTATGACAACAACAGCGCTCTATGGGCAAGAGACTCGGAAATTAATTTTTATGACAATCTCATTTATCACAACTATTCAGGTATTAATTTCTTCCGCAATACCGTTTCGTTCAGGGACAACTCCATAATGAAAAATATACAGGGCGGGCTCCGCGTGAGGGAAGGATTGCCTGTGATTGAGAGAAATATGATAGACGGCAACAGGTATGGCATGCTGGTAGTTGATTCTGTGTACGGCACGTTTAACAGCAATGTAATATCTAACAATCTTGAGTCAGGAATATCCCTTCGGGGCCCGACGAACATAGAAATCAGAGATAATGTGATCCAGGGAAACGGGCTGTATGGAATTAATATTCAGGACGCAGGCGCGGTCATCAGGAGTAACCTTATTGCAGACAACGACGAAAGAGGCATAGGGATCATTGCTTTCAATGGATTGATTACAGAAAACAATATTTTGAGAAACGGACTTTACAATCTTGGTATAGACGGCAAAAACGATGTATCAGTTGCAAATAACTGGTGGGGTGAAGGTGATATACAAAGTACCATATTTGACAGAGAGGACGATCTGTCCAAGGGAAAAGCCGATTATATGCCGATAATGAAGAACCCTGCCATATTGACATGGCCTCTGAGTACTGTCCAGGCTGATACAACCTGGCAACATACCGTAAAAATTAGGGAAAGTGTGACTGTGGCACCTGGCATTGATCTTGCAATTTTACCGGGTGCTAACGTACTTTTTTCAGGAGGCGCCGGTCTTGTTGTAAAGGGAAGGATATTTGCCGAGGGTAAAAAAAATGCACCCATCACGTTTTCCGCATTTGATCACGGTAGAGCAGAAGCCTGGGACGAGATCAGACTTGAACATGCTGATGGCAGTGTACTCTCAAACTGTATTATTGAGAATGCCACCTGGGCCCTGCATATCCATTTTACCGATATGAAAGTGCATGGCTGTTCTATAAGAAATAACTTTGGAGGGTTACGGTTCAGGAGCGGGCCTGTTGATATTATGAGTACATCCTTTACAGGAAATGACATAGGTCTCAGATCAAACAGGGGGATAGGAATTCTTACAGAAAGTTTGATTGCAGAAAACAGGATAGGAATTTTTATAAGAGAAAAGGGAAGCGGATTAAAAATAAGAAGAAATAATTTTCAGGACAACGATGACTATAACATCCGTGTGGGTGATTTCAATGATGAAGATATCGATGCAAAGGAGAACTGGTGGGGAGGCGCAGTACCGGGAGATACCATATTCGATGAAAGATTTGAACCCGGGATAGGAACTGTATATTACGAGCCTGAAGCGGATACACCGTTTATTCTGGAGTTACTTCCAGATGTGGCAAAAGGAAAAAAGACGGGAAAGCGGAGTGTGAAGAAATGATAAAAATATACGTAACTCTCGTAAGTATCCTGCTTTTATTATGCGCTGCTGTTCTGACCACAACAGTCATTGCAGACGAGGCATCGTTCTTAAACGGTACAATTACTGATGTGGAGGGTACTCCGGTCCAGGGGGCATTGCTATATGTGTATAACAGTCCTGATGTGAGACGGACAGCTGACTTTATGACATCGCTTACCAGCAGAGATGGAGAGTTCAGCATAATGCTCCCTGCCGGGAAATACTGGCTGGTTGCACGGGTAAAAAAAGGAGAGGAGTACGGGCCGCTGATGCCGGGCGACAAACATTCAGGAGACCCGGCAGAAATTGAACTCATAGCCGGCGGAAAAGAAAACATGGATTTTATTGTGGCAGACCTGCGGGATGCAATAAAAATGAAAGGAGAGTCCATGGACCGGCCGTATAAAATAACAGGAAGAATAATTGATAAAAACGGAGAGCCCCTGATTAAATCCTATGCCATTGCGAACAGGAGCAGTGAGATGGGCCGTATCCCTGACTTTGTATCGGCCTGGACTGATGACAGGGGACGATTCACTCTGTATATTCCGGATGGTACGTATTTCCTGGGAGGTGCAGAGGAGTTTCCTCCGGGAGGGACATACTTTATGAGTCAAGAAATAGCAGTAAATGCCGATAAATCAGACATGGAAATAGTAAAAAAAGAGACCAGATAACATGTATGGAATTCATAATTTCTCTATATTCTATATGTTATATTAAATAATGGGCGAGAACCATAATTTAATTAGAAAGATTATTGAAATATAAATACCCATTCTGAGGGCGTACTTGAGGAGAATATCATGAACAAGGCTATATTAATTCTTATGGTACTTACATTGATTGTACCGGCTGCATATGCCTGTGTTGGTAAGACGTTGACGATTGGCGTGACTGATACAACAGAGGGTAACGTATTTGCTGAAATGCTGTCTACGCTCGTCAATGAGAGGACCGGAACAACAATAAACATAAAGTTTTTTAATAACAGTCATGACATTTATGAGGCTGTGAGAAAACAGGACGTTGATATTTCAATCGAAAATACATCCAGTGCCATGAATGTGCTGAATATGCCGCAGGAGGGCGATATCAAGAAGGCCTACAGGGTGGTCAAGGCAACATATGAAAAGGAAAAGGGCCTGATCTGGCTAAAACCCTTTGGATTTACAAATATGGGAAATGACAGGCCTCCGGCATATACCGCTACCATTCTCAGAATGGATATCCTGAATAATTTCCCGGCCCTGCCGCGTCTGTTTAATAAACTGGGAAGCAAGATCGATGACGCTGCCTACGCAAAACTGATCAAATCTGTTGAATCCGGCGAAGAAGCAAAACGTGTTGCCAAGGATTTTCTGAAATCAAAGAAGCTTATCTAATTTAAGAAGGGCAAGTGCAGGGATTATTGAAGAGGTTAGAATGGGTCTATCAATTTCTGGCATCAAAGAAATTATCAATAATAATATTTCTGGCCCTTGGACTCATCTTTATTCCAAGGACGTTTTCAGAAGAGACGGATATCCGGGTGGGCATTCTTGGAAATATATTTTTCGGTCTGCTCAGTCTGAACATGATTCTGTGCACTATCCAGAGGATAAAAACCCTCGCAAAATCGGTCATACTTATGCACATCGGAATTCTGGTGACGTTTGCAGGAGTAGTGATAGGGTCCTTTGGCTATATAGCAACAGTAAACATCTACGAGGGAACAAATGTGGATACTGTTTACCGGTGGGATTTAGAGAAAGACGAACCTTTAGGAGCAGAGCTCACATTGAACAAAATTAATTTTGATTATTATCCATTTCCGGTGAAGGTAGGAGTGCTCAGAGGTGATGAAAAAGTGGGACTCTTTGAGTTAAAGACAGGAGAAAGTTTTCAGTTGGAAGGGTATACGATTAAACCCGAGACCGTTGAATTTCCTTCCAAGAACCTTAAAATCAGTATTTTTTATGGAGATCAGGTAGTTGGTTCAGCGAACACTGCAGGAACAAATAATCTGCCTGGGGAGTTTCCTTTTGATTTCAGACTGGTGGCATATAAAACGCCAAACCTCAAAAGGATGTGGGTGGACCTCGCTCTATCAAAAGGTTCTGAAGTAGTGGCTGAAGGGACTTCAGAAGTAAACGGTCCTCTGAAATGGAACAGCATCAGTTTTCACAATACACAGGTTGATGTTGATGAGTTTGGTAATCCCTATGCAGGTATCCAGATAACCTACGACCCGGGGATAAATTATGTTTATGCAGGATTCCTGTTATTGGCCATCGGCTGTGTCATGTATGCCATGAGGAGAGTTTATGCATACCGTTTCTAGTCATGAAAGGCAATCATTATCTTCAAGTATGCCTTTGCTGGCATTGATCATATTGTTTTTCATCGTGTCATGCAGCTCTCCTTCGGACAAGGCAGAAAAACCGACCTATAAGATTGGATATATGATATGCAACAGTGAACTGGACACACTTCAGCGTTTTGAACCTTTTACCGCATATCTGAGTGAAAAACTTGGCGTTAACTTTGAAATGGTCGCTATCGACACCACAGACTTTACCAAACACATTGATGAGCTGCATTTTACCCATACCAATTCGTTGCTCTATGTGATCATGAACAGAAACCATGGGGTTGAGATCCTTGCAGCTGAAAAGAACGGTTCTCTTGGTTATAGTGCAAAAGGGATGATCATTGCATCGAAGAAGAGCGGGATTAACAATGTCCAGGACCTCAAGGGAAAGACCATGATATTCGGCCCGATGCTCGGCCCTACGTCATTTATGGCCCAGGTTGATCTGTTGATGAAAGACGGGATTGATCCTGACGATGACCTTGCATATTATTCCATCCCCAATGGTTCGTTTAAACATGAAAAAGTGATTTACGGGGTGCTGTTTGATAAATATGATGCGGGGGCGGCACCGCTTCTTGATTTTGAGAGGATGGTCGAGGACGGCAGAATAGATGCAGATGATTTCACCATTGTTGCAGAA
>CAMYJJ010000236.1 GCA_947258735.1 Thermodesulfovibrionia bacterium
AGGATAATGCATTCAGGATTATTTCATTCGAAGCCGAAGTGCCGGAAATAGAAATACCTGTAATAATGCCCCTTCTTTCCATTTTTAACAGAGCCAGGTGCTTTGGCTCTACAGCCCTGGACCTGGCATTTCTGTCACAGGGAGCCATCAGTGTATTTATTGTGCCTTCTCCTTCAAGGAGTTTTGATTTTGCTGCAGGTTATCTGTTGGTGAACGAAGCAGGAGGAATTGTTACCGATCTCTATGGAAATGATATTGAGAACGTTAAAATAGGTATTGAAAAATCAGTACCTCTGCTGGCATCAGCAAATGAAGTACTGCACGGGAAAGCTCTAGAGGTTTTAAAGCAATATGACATATAGAACAGGCAACAAAAAACTCAATCAAAAAAGAGAATTGCAGGCTATTGTCAGCTGCTAAAATGATCCTTATACATTCTTATACAGAAAAAATACACGTCCGGTAATCAAAAGCTGACGACACCTAATTTATATGTTCATTTGTAAACTTTAATTTACAGAAAATTAATGAGTGAGATGTTCTTTTGGCTGGAGACTGCAAAATATTGTTTTATCCTGCATGAAGATGATTATGTGCTTTTGTCACGCCCATAGTAATAATATCAATCACCGCATCAATTGACCGTTCAACGGCCTCTTCAAGCAAAGGCTTTTCTTTTTTATTAAAAGGTCTGAGCACGTATTTTTCAGGATATATTCTTTGGGATCGGCCTATACCGATTTTTATGCGGATAAACTCTTTCGAGTTTAAAAAATCAATAATGGACTGAATGCCATTATGTCCACCTGAAGATCCTTTCTCCCTTATCCGTACAACCCCCGGTTCAAGGTCAAGGTCATCGTGAATGATGATCAGGTTTTCTATATCATCATTTTTAAACAGGGCATCCCTGACTGCAATGCCGCTCCTGTTCATAAATGTAAGAGGCTTTATCAGGACCGCCTTTTGGTCCTCGATAAAACCCCTTCCAAATGCATAACTTGATGTTTTCTGTTTTAACGAAATCGAATATCTGGTTGCCAGGGCATCGATAACAGCAAAGCCGATATTATGCCGTGTATCGGAGTACTCATCGCCTGGATTACCAAGTCCGGCCACCAGCCACATAACTGCCGTCTACTTCTCTTTCTCTTCTTTTGGCGCCTCTTCCCCTGCTTCCTCTTTACCCTTCTCACCAACCAGTTCCGGCTCGGCCCCTTCTTCCTCGACCTCTTCAGCAGCTACTTCTTCAACCTTCGGAGCACTTACATTGAGTATTACACCGCCCGGATCAGTGATTAATTTTGCCCCATCAGGTACGGTAATATCACTTACATGCAGGGATTGCCCAATATCAATATGCTCTGCATCAACTTCAATTTTGTCAGGGATCTGAGTAGGAAGGCACTCTATTTCAAGGTCTCTCAGGAGGTGTTCAAGAATACCGCCCATCTTTATCCCGACAGGTTCTTTGACAATCTCAACAGGAATGGTAACTTTAACAAGCTTCTCAAGAGAGACTTCTACAAAATCTATATGTAACAGCTCATCACTGACCGGATCAGTCTGATAGTCTTTTACCAGGACCGGATGTTCTGATTTTTTGGTACCGTCTTCATGAAGTTCAATAGTAATCAGGGCATGATCCCCGGTCCCTGTAAAAATCAGTTTACTCATTTCCTTTCCATGAACCTTGATTGGCTTTGAATTTCCTCCTGAATAAACCACGGCGGGCAACATACCGCCTCTTCTCAGGCTTCTGGCCACGCCTTTGCCTACCTCAGGCCTTGCATCAGCCCTTACGAGTATTTTTTCCATTTTTCATATCCTCCATTTATTTCGAAAAAACGTTATTTGTTATTCGTTATTTGTTATCTGTTAATAGTGTTTCATTATAAAATTATGAATACTGCAAACTGATTTTTTGCCTGCTGTCATTTGTATTTGTTGTGTACGAATAACCATTAACATATACCTTTTAACAGTTTATCAATTAAAAAGCGAGCTTACTGATGATCCTTCATGAATCCTTTTTATGGCCTCTCCAAGCAGGTTCGCCACAGAAAGAACAGTCAGCTTACTGCACTGCTTCTGCTTTTCTTCCATCGGAATTGTATTGGTAACGATCACCTCTTCAAGCACTGAGTCATTAATCCTGTCCAGAGCAGGACCTGACAGAACAGCATGTGAACATGTTGCAATGACACGTTGAGCGCCTTCTTCTTTCAGTGCTGCCGCTGCCTGGGTTATGGTACCTGCTGTGTCTATCATATCATCAAACAGTATTGCGTTTTTATTGCTTACTTCACCAATTACATGCATCACCTTCGAGACATTTGCCTTTTCCCGCCGTTTATCAATTATTGCCAGCGAAGCATTAAGTCTTTTGGCAAATGCCCGGGCCCGTTCAACACCTCCTGCATCCGGAGAAACGACCACAATATCATTGGCATATTTTTCTTTAACATGTTCGGACAGCACGGGAGAAGCATAGAGGTGATCAACAGGAATGTTAAAAAATCCCTGTATCTGGCCGGCATGCAGATCTATGGTCAGCACTCTTCCTATACCGGTAGCAGTAAGGAGATCAGCAACAAGCCGGGCCGAAATCGGTACGCGCGGCTGGGCTTTTCTGTCCTGCCTTGCATATCCGTAATAGGGCATGACCGCTGTTATTCTTCTGGCCGACGCTCTCTTAAGGGCATCCACCATGAGGAGGAGTTCCATTAGGTTATTGTTAACAGGAGTGCACGTAGACTGGACAACATACACATCAGACCCCCTGACATTTTCATCTATATGCACGGTAATCTCTCCGTCACTGAACGTTGAAACCGTTGATAGCCCCAATGGAATCTCCAGCACATCAGCAATCTCTTTTGCAAGGTTTGCATTGGAATTGCCTGCAAAAATTTTCATACCCTCTGGCATCGTGTCTCCTTAAATTGGAGTATAGAGTTAAGCGTCAGGAGTTAATAGTTTCTTTTTATACTCAACACTCTTTACTCAAAACTCTAAATTTTACCAAGTAAAATTTGTGGCTGGGGCGGGAGGATTCGAACCCCCGAATGCATGGACCAAAACCATGTGTCTTACCGCTTGACGACGCCCCAACACCATATGTATGTTCGTTCAATCGGTTAATGTCTGCACAGCTGACGTCCAAAATCCCGGGAACTCTCCGGCTGCTGCTTCTGCCCTGTCCCGGGACCTGAATACACCGTATACCGTTGAACCGCTACCGCTCATCAATGCATAATCAGCACCGAGTTCACGAAGCCTGACCTTTATGTCAGCAATTACATGGAATTCGCTGATGATAACAGACTCCAGATCATTCAGTTCAGACCCGGAAATGGCACTAAATTGGGCTTCCTCGATATTCCGGATTAAAAGCTTAATATTATTTACTTTTTCGGTTTTTTTTGTCAACTTGGGAAGGTCTTCAGATATTGTCCCGGCTGTACCTGTCTGTTGAGCTTCGTTTACCGGCATTCCGGTCGTTTTCAGGTTATTATATGCCCAGGCAGTCGATATCTCAAACGGAGGCTTCACCAGCAGAATATGCAGCTTTTTTATTGCCCTGCACGGGACCAGTTTCTCTCCCCTTCCGGAGACAAAGGACGCTGGTCCATAAAGGAAAAAAGGAACGTCCGAGCCAAGTTGAGCACCTAATTGACTCAGTGATTCCCGGGAAAGATCCAGTGACCAGAATTGATTAAGCCCCATAAGTGTGGACGCTGCGTCACTGCTTCCCCCGCCGAGCCCGGCACCAGCAGGAATATTCTTATGCAGTTCCAGATGAGCTCCGGAGCGAACTGAACAGGTGCTTTTCAATAATCTGGCGGCCTTATACACAAGATTGGCGGTTTCAGGTATTCCGCCGTCTGCAGTCAATGATAATTCATCAGCAGCTGATATCTTCAGAACATCATGAAGAGATACCTTCTGCATCAGGCTCTCTATTTCATGAAACCCGTCATCGCGCCGGCCCAGGACCTTTAAAAACCAGTTAATTTTTGCAGGGGCTTTCAGGGTAAGCATTTTTAGTAGACGGTAGTCGGCAGCTAGTAGTTGGTAGTTGGTAGTTAGTAGTCAGGGAAGATCTGAGCCATATGTTAATTACCAACTACTAACTACTGCCTGCTGCTTTTTCTGAGGTTTTCCAACTTTTCCTGTACTCTTTCTCTGAAACCTTCTTCTTTTTCATGAAACTCAAGAGATGCTTCCCAGGCTTTAATTGCAGCTTCTGTATCATCGAGCATGATATAGACATCTCCAAGATGCTCCAGGATTACGGGGTCTCCTTTTTCGATCTCTGAGGCCTTTTTAATTTCTTTAAGGGCCTCGGCATACATGCCTTTTTTATAGTATGCCCAGCCAAGGCTGTCTCGAATATATCCATGGTCAGGTTCAATAGAGATGGCCTTTTTGATCAGGTCCAGCGCTTCATCAAGGTTGATTCCCCTGTCCGCATATGAGTATCCCAGATAATTCAGTGCATCAACATGCTCCGGATTTATCTCAAGCGTCTTTTTGAGATAGCTGAACATTTTTGCATCACTCGTCATCTTCTCATACACAACCGCCAGACTGAACAGAATATCATCATTCTCCGGTTCAAACGACAGTGCCTGTTTGAATACATCTTCTGCTTTTAGATAGTCCTTCTTCTGAATGTGGAGCTGGCCAAGGTAAAAATATACGTCTGCGTTATCCGGCAGCAGTTTGATGAGAAGTTCATACTGCTCGATCGCTTCGGCACTCCTTCCCACAACTCCCAGGATTTTTGCCAGCAGAAATATTGCATTTGCATTTTCAGGATCAGACTCGATTATTTTTCTTAGTTCTTCTTCTGCCTTTGCATACTGTTTATTATCAGCATACATATTCGCA
>CAMYJJ010000237.1 GCA_947258735.1 Thermodesulfovibrionia bacterium
ATTGTTAAAACGACCCTGTCATCTTTTTTTGATGTTTTAATCTCTATCATGCCGTTCTTGGCCGTGGCTTCCACCGCATTTTTCATGATATGAAATATTGCGACCCTCAGAAGGTTTTTTAGCATATTCAGCTTTAACGGGTCCGAAGATATATTGGCTGTTACCGTTATACTTTTAAATGCAGCTTCTTTTTTAATGACAGGTAACAATTTTTTTACTATACTGTTCAGGTCATCATGTTTATATTTGTATTGACGCTCCTTTAACAGTGTTTCAAAGTCCGTGACTATCCTCTCCAGTTTTTCAGCACCTTCCATAATCTGCAGAACCCCATCCAGGAGGTCACCCTGAACATTGTTCTTTTTTAAAATGCGTCTGCACCGTCCGCCTATCATGCTGGCAGGGTTCCGTATCCTGTCCGCAACGGTCAGGGCCATCAGGCTCATAGTCCTTTCAGCCCCTATCGTCTCCAGCTCCTGGTTAAGCTCTGTCAGGTCAGCATTTACCGCTTCAATTTCCATAATCAGTTTTTCTCTTTCATCTTCAGCAATCTTTCTCTGTGTTATATCTCTCTGGACAGATACCCAATGAACAAAAGAGCCTTCCTCATCAGCAAAGGGGACAATATTGCATTCAACCCAGAACTCGGTCCCGTCCTTTCTATAGTTGACAAGTTCTACCCGTACCGGCCTTCGTGACTCAAGGGCAACACGGATTTTATCCAATGTCTCAAGATGTGTCCCGGGACCTCTCAACATGCGGAGGGTACTTTTTGTGGCCTCTTCAAACGAATATCCTGTCATGCGGGTGAATGCCTCATTTACAAAGAGGATCCGTCTTCCCAGCATTTCGCCCGGTTCAGCCTCCAATATAATGATTGCATCGTTTGCACTCTTGACTGCTGATTCAAGAAGCCGGAGCTTTTCTTCAAACTCCTTACGCTGTATCGCATTTTCTATTGTCACAGGAAGGACTTTAAGATAATTCAGTTCAGGGTCTTTTATGATGTAGTCATAGGCGCCGGCCTTCATGGCCTTGACCGCTATTGCTTCATCACCGCCTTCTGTCACAACTATGACCGGTATGTCCCTGATGGATTCAAAGATATGAAAGGCGGTGCCGTCTCCAAGCATGAAGTCAGTAATGATTACATCGAAGTCCACTGCTTCTACCAGCTCCTTTGCCTCTGCAACAGATCCAACCATGACATATTCATATGCGCTGCTCCGGTCCAGGACCAGCTGTTTAAGTGCCGTATGCGTGGAACTGTAATCTTCAATCAGAAGCACCCTGCTTTTAACGGCAGGCCTGCTTCCGGTTTCCCTGTCCTGCTGTTTGACTTTCATGATAGCTTAATTATACATCCAGTCTGCATAAGGTGAAACCCCTTTCATTTATCCTCTCAAGAGCATCCCATTCTCATCTTACGGACAGTATACATATTTCACATGTCTCTTCGACCTGTATACCACATATCTTTATATGTAATCCGGCGCCTCGGCCAGCAGGCACAACCCTTTCCGTACCCTTCCCATAATCACCTCCGATACAGGGAGGAAAGATCAATCCTGCAATAGCCGGTTTGAAGCAGAGCGGACAGGCTGTTGAATGTAAAATAATAATCAGCTACAATTTAGATACGATGGTTCTGAAACGATATGTTCACCACACAGTATTAATTTTTTCATTGTGTATTCTGATGGTTACCGCACTGTCCTGTGCGACCAACCCTGTAACCGGTAAACGCGAACTCATGCTGATCAGTGAATCTCAGGAGCTCGCAATAGGGAATAACGCAGCGCCATCCATGAAATGGGACATGGGAGGGCACTATCGTGACAGACAGCTTGAAGTATATCTGGGAGATATTGTGAACCGGTTGTGGGCCAGATCTGAACGTCCCCATCTTCCGGTTCAGTTTTATATCCAGAACACATCTGTCCCCAATGCATTTGCCCTGCCGGGGTATGTTGCGATTACACGCGGTCTTTTAAGTGATATGGAAAACGAGGCCCAGTTTGCCGCTGTTATGGGACATGAGATCGGTCATGTCATGGCGCGGCATACTGCACAGAGATTGTCACGGATGCAACTGCAGCAGTTAGGCCTGTCAATAGGGTCTGTCGCACTCAAAGGTTCGCAGGGTGGTGACGCCCTTCTTTCCATGGGTCAGCTGGGGAGCACGCTTCTGCTGCTCAAATTCAGCAGGGGACAGGAGATACAGTCAGACAGGCTTGGGGCAAGATACATGTCGACGTTGGGCTATGATCCTCATGAAGCCAAATCAGCTCATAATGTACTTCAGGCTTCAGCAGACAACTACTTGAATAGAATTGGAAAGTCCCGGGGACAGGACAATATCATGAGCAGTATCCTTTCGACCCACCCCCGCCATGAGGTGAGAATCAGTGAGATCCAGGACATGATTGATGAACTGCCTCCCTACACACTCAGGGGTGACGGAAAGTTCAGAAACAGCTTCATGAACTCTACTGCAAGCATCCGTAATATTAACAAAATATACTTCACATATGATAAAGCCGAGAGATATTATCAGGAGGGGAAATTTGACCTCGCAGAAGCTGAGCTTAATAAGGCAATCAGTCAGAACAGGTCACAACCGCCCTTTCATAATCTTATGGGGATGATCAGACTGCAGCAGAAAGATAAGATCAGGGCGAAACAGTCATTTCAGAAGTCCCTTGACCTTGATCCCGAATTTCAGCCGTCTGTGTACGGAATGGGCCTGGTCCAATTATTTAACGATCAATATTCCAGCGCCATCAGCTCTTTTCAAAACAGTCTCAAGCTGTATCCCGGCCATGCACCGACCTATTATGCTTTGGGCACAGGTTACTTTAACAACAGGCAGTATCCAGAGGCCATACCCTATTTTGCAAATTATGCAAAGGCAGCCCAGAAGCATCCTGAGGTGCATGGTCTGCTTGGCATATGCCTTGAGCATAAGGGCGATACCAGATCAGCGGTCATTTCATACAAGAACCAGTTGATCGTTGCTCCGAACACCGAACTGGGAGTACATGCCAAAAAGAGACTGGCAGTTCTCGCGCCTTAACGAATATGCAGAATGTCCAGTTTACGCCAGAGATTCTTTATCTCCCCTCTTTGTATAAAGCATACACTGTCATGCCGGACTTGATGCGGGAGCATCCAGGGCAATGAAAAGAATGGATTCCGGCTAAAGAACTGCCGGAATGACAGGCAGACGAACAAATCATTTACAACCTCTACTACTTCCTAATTACAAAAAACTGTCTCTAATATTTTAACCCTTATGGTACTATAATCAGCTATGGTAAACGTAACGCTCTACTACAAGGAAGGCTGCTGGCTCTGTGACACGGCCGAGGAGATGTTAAACGGTCTTTTATTAAAATATGACATTCATATCAACAAGGTTGATATTGAATCAGATGATGAACTCTATGAACTGTACAGGTATGATATCCCGGTGTTTGAGTTCAAAGACGGCTCCAACCTTTATGGCCGTATTAAGAAAAAAGAGCTGATTAATAAACTGGAACAGAACAGGGAATGATTTCCCTATTTTTTCTTTTTTTTGTCTTTTTTTGCTTTTGTCTGTTTTGCTGATTTTGCCTTGTCTTTTTTGCCGCCTTTATCTCCCATATCTCCTGCACCTCCTTAGCCAGAAAGTTAAAATCATTAATGCATTATAACCTACGCTGATGTAAAGATAAAGATAAAAAATGAGGAGTTCATGCAGGGGCGGAGTATCTCCGCCCTTATGGGGATGTTGGATTTATTAAAGGGCGAGGTAACCTCGCCCCTCCATTTTTATGATGCAACTTTTTGCAACGGTTTGACCTTGCGCCCGCTTTTTTGAGAAAGAGAAGCAACATTCGTCCAGGCCATTGTCTTCTTTTTATTCCCTTTACCGCGATGTGCTCCCCGCTGCGGGCGTGCAGCACGTAAACTGTCTGAAGGGGCAGGCTTTTTATAATCAAAGCCCTCCAGAGTGCGGCGCTCCACTTTTTCCCCAAGCACGCGTTCAATGCTGCGCACCATCTGTTCGTCCTGCCGGGTTATAAAGGTAAAGGCGTCACCGGTCTTCGCGGCCCTGCCTGTACGTCCGATGCGGTGTGTGTATGCATCAGTGGTATCGGGTATATCAAAGTTAATGACATGGGATATGCATGATACATCAATGCCCCGGGCAGCAATGTCTGTAGCAACAAGTACCTGGTACCTGCCGTTACGGAAGCCGTTCAGCGCTTCCTGGCGCTTGTTCTGAGATAGGTTTCCCTGAAGTGATGCAGCGCGGTACCCTGCTTTTCCCAGCTGCTCCCCCACACGCTTGGCACGGTGCTTGGTGCGCGTAAAGACAAGTACTGACTCCGTGTCTGTTTTGCCCAGCAGTTTAAGCAGGAGGCCTGTCTTGAGATGCTGTTCAACTGAGTAAAGTGCATGCGATACTGTATGTGCAGGCGCACTGTGGTCGATCTGTACGGTAACAGGCGATTTCAGAATGTCATTGGCCAGTCTTCTGATACCATCAGGCATTGTTGCTGAAAAGAGCAGTGTCTGCCTGGACTTCGGTATGTGCTGGATGATCTTCTTTATATCAGGCAGAAAGCCCATGTCCAGCATCCGGTCGGCCTCATCAAGGACGAGCACCTCCAGATTGGACAGGTTGATCGCGCGCCGGTTAATGTAATCAAGAAGTCGTCCGGGACAGGCAATAACAATATCTACGCCCTTACGCAGTTTATTCATCTGTGAACTCATGCTGACGCCTCCATATACAGTGGCGCACCTGAGTCCTGTTTTACGTCCCAGTGTTCTACAGGTATCATGTGTCTGTTCCGCAAGTTCACGT
>CAMYJJ010000238.1 GCA_947258735.1 Thermodesulfovibrionia bacterium
CCCAGAAGACAGTGGGATTCACACTGTCTTTCCTGCGGGCAGACCCTTCCGCACACTGCGGGCAGGGCGTTCTTTTCCTTTACCCGGTAACAGGCATCAAGAAATTTTCTTTCTTTTATCAGGTCTATGAATCCGGGGATATCTACTTCAACCGGGCATCCTGTCCTGCAGGCGGCTTTTTTACACGTTTTGCACCTTGATGCCTCTTCGACCGCTTCATCAGGGGTATAGCCGTAAGGGACTTCCAGAAAATTCCTCGCCCGCACCTGGGGAGGCTGCTCCCTCATATTCACTCTTGTTTTTGTTTCTTTCTCAGTTGTCCTTAATTCCATAATTTTTCCCTCCACAGACGCGCACCTGTTTCATAGCCATCTGTTCCTCGTCAATATATCCCTGAAGCCTGTTTATAAGAAGATCAAAGTTAACTTCATGACCATCAAATTCTGGGCCGTCGACACATGTATATTTTGTTTCCCCTCCGATTTCCACCCTGCAGCCTCCGCACATCCCTGTTCCATCGATCATGATTGAATTCAGACTGACTACGGTCTTTACGCTGTATTTTTCTGTTGTCCTGCACACGAACTTCATCATGATCGCAGGCCCTATGGCAATTACAAGATCTACCCTGGTGCTGCTCAGGATATCGTCAAGCGGAACAGTTACCAATGCCTTTGTGCCATACGATCCGTCATCTGTTGTAATAATCAGATCATCAGATACGTTCTGCATTTTCTCTTCCCAAAAGAGAATTGACTTTGTCCGTGCGCCTATAATTGATGTAACCCTGTTGCCTGCTTCACTTAGCGCCTTTGCTATCGGGTATACTGGCGCAATTCCTACGCCTCCGCCTACACACACGACATTGCCGAAATACTCTACGTGGGAATCGTTGCCGAGCGGACCGACGACATCGGCAATATGATCACCTTCCTTAAGGGACCCCAGGTGATGGGTTGCCCTGCCGACTTTCTGAAAGACAGCGGTAATGGTACCTCTGGTCCTGTCAAAATCCGCAATGGTCAGCGGGACCCTTTCTCCCTGCTCATGCGTTCTGAGTATGAAAAAATTCCCGGGCTGTGCCTTTTGCGCAATATCTCCTGCCTCGATCTCAAATAACGTTACCTGCTCAGATAAGTCTTCCTTCTTTAAAATATTGAACATTCCCCTGTGCCTCCTTTCTTTTTAAATACGCTCTCACTTATTCTCTTTACCATGACTGAAGGTTGCCTCCTTATATAGATTGTGGGATAAAAGGCTCGCCCTGTAAATCGAAAGGAAATCGAAGGTTTTATGGAAGAAATTACTTATGAAGGATTAGGTATTTTTTTCTAAAGCGAATGGTGAAAATTAATTATAGAAAAATCCTTATGGGGGATTAGGGATTATTCCCTATGATGGATATTGCACGGGCAGGTCCCAATGCATGCCCATAATATGATGGTTAATGTAGGGGCAGGTCTCTGTGCCTGCCCTTATATGATAGATATTGTACGGACAAATCCCCGTACCTGCCCTTATGTGAATTGGCATGTGGACATGGGCAACCACAGGGGGGTGCCCCTACAGCGTTGCCATGTTTTGGGTTTATTCTCAATAAATCGATTTCACCGCATGCATGAGGACATCATGTGTGCCCTTTAACTGCAGCTTGATCTTGATGTGCTCTATGTAGGTTTCAATGGTTTTCACACTGAGGTTCAACCGTTCCGCTATCTTGTGTTTCTTCAGTCCCTGCCCAAGGAGCTGATACACTTCCAGTTCACGGTTGCTGAGGGGTTTTGTGGATGAATCGAAACTTTCAAATTTATTGTTAACAAATTTATGCAAAAGGGTTACATTTAATTTGTCACTCACATAAATTTCCCCGTTCAGGACTTTTCTTATCGCGGAGAGGACCTTTTTGGAGGACTCCTGTTTCATGATGTAGCCCCTTGCTCCTGACTTGAGACACCGCTCGGCGTATTCGGTTTCATCATGCATCGAAAGGACCAGGACCATTAACCCGGGATGGGCATACATGAGATTCTCCGTGAGTCTGATGCCGCTTCCGTCTCCAAGACTGATATCCACAATGACAATATCGGGTTGTGACCCGTCAATTGCCTGTAATGCATCGGACACATTATCAGTCTCTCCACAGACCATCAGGTCTTCTTCGGTATTAATCATATGTGACAGTCCCTCACGCAGTATGCAGTGGTCATCAACGATAAATACTTTCTTCTTTTTTGTTTTAATTCCGGGCTTTTGTGTTTTCATAATTCCTCCCCAAACATCCTTTAGGGTTTACTTCCTTAGTATTATTATAGGACAATTGCACAGTCCGGTAAATCAACAGAACCTCCAGGGCTTTCTTTAAAGAGATTTCTTATGTTTTCCTTGGTATTTTTCCCTATAGTGATTTTTCAGTAATGTTGATCTCTTTTCCCGGTTTATCACAATAAATACATTCTACAATGGTACCATTATTGATTCCCGGACGAATATCAAGCGACGCATTGATTATCCTTGCCCGATATTTCATTATCTCCAGACCGAGTCCATCTTCATGCATTGGTAACGCGAAACCTGCTCCATCATCTATTACCATCAATGCAATATCGTCATCTTCCCTCTGAAAGCATATTTCGATCTGTCCGGGCCTGGCGTGTCTCGCAGCATTGGTAATAGCTTCCTGGGCTATGCGATACAGATGTATTAATGCCGCATCATTATATATGGGAACAGGTTTTGAACAATTGATGACACACGGTATCCCGAACAGTCTCTCGGAATTGGAAGCAAGCTCTACCATGGCTGTCATGAGGCCATATTCACCCGTTCCCAGCATGGGCGAGAGACCTCTTGAGAGGGACTTGACCTGTGTCTTGGCCATATCGACAAGGGAGGTGATCCTTTCTGCATCTTCAGCCTCAGGGAGCAGTTTTTTTCTTAATATATTTTCCAGACCCTGTGTTTTGTAGGATATGGCAGTCAGTTGCTGCCCGAGATTGTCATGAAGATCATGCCCAATCCTCCTCCGTTCATGTTCCCTGATTTCAAGCAGCATTTTTTCAAGATGTCTGCGCTCGGCAATTTCTTTATTCAGGTCATTACGGGAAGCGGTAGTGGTTTTTAATGTCTCTATCATCAGGTCAAATGTTCTGGACAGTTTTCCAATCTCGTCCTTTGCATCAGTTCCAACCTTATGCCCCAGTTTACCGCTCCCTATTATTTCACTGCCCTTATGCAGCTGCTTTATCGGGTTTGATATGGACCGTGAAACAAGAAACGTATTTATGATCACACCTAGTAATGTCAGGAATACAATGGCCAGCATCCACTTTCTGAGACTATAGATGGGAGAATAAATTTCATTCAGGTCCTGCTTTGCCACAAATCCCCAGCCGGTACGGGGAATAAACGTATACGCGGCCAGGGCCATTTCGCCTCTGTAATCAGCTGTCTCCATTATTCCTGTTTTTCCCTCGGCCGCATATACAGCGGGCTCAGAAGATATCTTCAGAGTAAGAGGGGTGTTTACGTACCACCGCAGCGTATTCAGGGCCATGAGATTTTTATTTACGATAAGAGTTTCACCCGTCTCTCCTGCTCCTGTCCGGTTTAAAAGCATCTTATACAGGGAAGCTTCAAGGTCCATATTGGCAGTAAGAACAGCAGTGATTTTATTATTGTCCAGAAAACTGAAAACAGGAACAGAAAAAGCCATGCCTGGCTTATGCTGCTTTTCTGAATAGTAGACATCAGTAAGGGAAAACCCCAGGGTCTGTAATGACTCAATATCATATACATCTGTCAGGTGATGTTTTCCTTCAAGCTTTGTATCTGTTGATACCAGAATACTATTGGTATTGAGGCTGACAATGCTTATATCGTCAAAGTCATCATAATTTGCCAGGTTTCTGTTGAGGACACTCCTTGCGTTTGACACAATCGCCATGCCAGGCTGTTTGCGATTTTCATATGATGGATCTGATGTTTCCAGCATACGTATTTCGTCACTGGCTGCGATGGTACGAATGTTTGTGATTCTTTCATCCAGCCATTGATTCACTTCGATGACCTTCAGGTCCCTCATGGTCTCAATCTTGTTGAATGCTGACACCTTTACTGAATGCACGATATGAATGTAAATTGCGATATTGACCATGATCAGGGGAATAATGGCCATAATGAAAAACCAGAAGGTGAGGCGTGCCCCTATGCTTTTGAACTGAAATCTTTTGCCCATGAGTTGCTCCTGAGTATGAGTTTGACCTATACAATATATGTATCACCTAACGACCTAATAATCAATAAATAAAGTTAATGAAATTATAAACCGGTCACGCATGAAGGTCTCATGAAATGGGAGCAGGAGGCCGGTCAGACGGTTTGCTGCCATACCTTCCCATATGTTTATGCTCCTTAAGTTCAGATCATGATAGTGCCGAATACATATACGGAGGTGAACCATGAATGAAACATTAGAGAGTTGTCCATCTTGCGGTAAGACGATGATGCAGGGTGCCATGAGATGTGTGGCCTGCGGGAAAATCCTGCAAACGCCTGAAGAGCAGATTGCCAGTCTGGAAAGACTTCAGACGAAACCGGAATTTAATATGAAAGGGCTTTTGAAAGGTACGCTTACTATCATTGTGTTAAGCGCCCTGTACTATTATTTTTCGGACAGCATTGCTGATATGATCAAAAACATTGCCGGCACATAGCAGGAGATCTTCCTGTATTCTGTTTATACTGAATATGTATGTAATGGAAGTGCAATGAAAAAAGACAGGCTTACATATTGAGGTATACCAATCAATATATAAGCCTGTCCTGTATTCTCTTCTGAACCAGCAGCAAAACGTCTGC
>CAMYJJ010000239.1 GCA_947258735.1 Thermodesulfovibrionia bacterium
AATAAATCTGGACATAAAAAAATTTTTCAGGACGTGCGAAAACGGTCAGTTTGACAGGGTGATACTTATATTTCATGGCTGGGAGTGGATAATGTTGTGTGCGGTTATTGGATGGAGTTCAGGCTGGCCCCCGGTGGTAACAGGACTGGTCATAGGGCTTGCTCATCATATTATGCTTGATGTTTTTTATAACGGGACCAGTATAAAGAGCTACTCAATTATATGGCGCTGGTCAAAGGGATTTAATTTTGATACGACATTTCCCAGTGTTACACCTATTAAATATAATTTCAGGAAATCTTTAGATCGTAAGTAATTCTCATTCTGGAAATCTCCAATTTTTATTCCCTCATTTACTGTTCTGTATATGATAAAATGAGTCTGCTTTTTTAAATGCATTTTCCGGGTTAATATCAAATGAGGAGGAATGATGATAAAGAAAGCGATACAGTCCTTAATTGACGGCAATAATCTCTCTGAAAAAGAAATGATCGAGGTTATGAGGGTCATTATGGAGGGGAATGCGACTGACGCGCAGATTGCTGCATTCCTGACAGCTCTCAGGATTAAGGGTGAAACGGTAGAAGAAATTACCGGTGCGGTAAGGGTAATGAGGGAAAAGGCAACCGCAATTAAATCTCCTCCCAATACAGTGGACACTTGCGGTACCGGCGGTGATATGTCTCATACATTTAACATATCTACCACGTCAGCCCTGGTCGTTGCTGCCTGCGGTGTGCCAGTAGCCAAACATGGGAACCGCTCTGTTTCAAGCAGGTGTGGAAGCGCTGATGTGCTTGAAGCCCTGGGTATCAGAATCGATCTTGAGCCTTCAAAAGTTGAGCAGTGTCTTGAATCCACAGGATTTGGATTCATGTTTGCCCCCCTGTTTCATCCTGCAATGAAATATGCCATCGGGCCGAGAAAAGAGATGGGCGTGAGAACCATATTTAATATCCTCGGACCTCTTACAAATCCCGCAGGTGCTGAACGGCAGGTGCTTGGTGTTTTCAGTGCACCATTGACAGAACTCCTTGCTGATGTGCTGGCCAACCTTGGCGTAGAGCATGCCTTTGTTGTCCATGGTGAAGACGGACTTGATGAAATCACAAATACCGAGAGGACAAAAGTATCAGAGCTGAACAACGGCAAAGTGGATACCTACTTTATATCTCCTGATGATTTTAAGTTTGACAAAGCTGACAAATCTGAGCTCAAGGGCGGAGACGCAGACGCGAATGCAAACATAACGATCGAAATTCTGGACGGACAGCAGGGGCCGAAAAGAGATATTGTTATTATGAATGCAGCAGCAGCAGTGGTCGCAGGGGACAAGGCAGGGAGTTTTCAGGAGGCCTCTGTTATGGCTTCTGAGGCGATAGATTCAGGAGCAGCACGGAAAAAACTGGACCAAATAAAAAAGAGATGCAACAGCCTTTAGCTGTACAGGATCTCTTTTTAAATCTCACATTGTTGTAGGACAAACACCTACATTAAATTCATCCTTTTGATGATATTTTTATTGTATCATCTGGAGTATATTTGTATACATGGGTTTCTTTACTGCCGAATCTGAATTATATCTATAATCAAGGAGGGGTAATAAAATGAAATATCCTGCATGCTTGAATGAGAGCTGTACTCATAACTATAAGTATCTTTGCAAGGCAGAGGTCCTTGATGAAGATATCATATGTATACAGGGTAAGGCAGATGCCCTGAAAAAAGACAAGTAACTAATTACCTTAGTACAAAATTAAGATAATATATCATACAGCCGTGATTTCGTATGGGTCAGGCCAGTGCCTTAAACATATGTTTGCCTGCGCCACATACAGGACATTTCCACTCTTCAGGTAAATCTTCAAACTTAGTACCTTTAGGAATGTTGCCTTTTCTGTCTCCCTTGGCAGGATTGTAAATGTACCCGCAATTAACACTCTGACACTGCCACATATCCTTTGGGTCTGCCATTTGATAATACCTCCTTTTGCGTTATCGTAACCATGATGTATAATGGTGTTGCCAAAAATGTATCTTTAACAGCCTTTGGAACACTTGTACGTATTTATCCCTGCTTATGCTCATACATGTGAACATCTCTCGGTGGGAACGGGATTGAGATATCTTCTTCATCTCTGATAGTTCATCGTTAAAAAATAATTGTAAGCGTACTCGTATAAGAAAGGTTACAAGTATAAATTAAAATAATAAGATAGTCCAGAATTTCCATAAAACATTCTCATCTGTACATTGTTCTTCCATTTCGACCAGTAATTTTATAATCAAGATAAAGATACGCATACAGTAATGTGCACTGCGGGAACCAACAATTTCACATAATGATCATGTCATGATTATGGGCTGGTAACATACTGAAAAAGAAGAATAATTACTGATAATTATCGTGTATTGGCAGTGTTGATGACAGTGCTGCAGCATTGCCTTTCCTTCATTGACTAAGGCTTTATGCATGGTTTAAAATTCATGCATGCATTCCAGTTATGTGCCACTTCATTTACATACCGAGTACAGCCTGCTTGATGGCGGCATACGAATAGACGACCTGATTGCCAAGGCAAAAAAATTCAACCTTGCAGCGCTTTCCATCACCGATCACGGCAATCTGTTTGGGGCAATTGATTTCTATAACAGGGTGTCTAGGGCCGGATTAAAACCGATTATAGGTTGTGAGGTGTATATTGCCCCAAAGTCACGCTTTACCAAAGGGTCCAACGGTGCCCATGAGGCCTCTTTTCATTTAATATTGCTTTGCAGGAACATCGACGGTTACAGAAATCTCTGCCGTCTGGTCAGCAGTGCGTATATTGAAGGGTTCTATTACAAACCGAGAATTGACAAGGATATTCTTGAGCAGTACAGCGGCGGGCTTATCGGGCTTACTTCCTGCATGAAAGGGGAAGTCCCATATTATCTGGCTTCAGGTAACATCGACAAGGCACGGGAAGCGGCCCTCGAGTACAGGAGAATTCTGGGAGCTGAGAATTTTTATCTTGAAATCCAGGCCAATGAAATGCCTGAACAGGAAGTGCTCAACCGCAAGATCATCGAGCTGAGCAAAGACCTCCATATGCCCGTAGTGGCGACCAACGATACCCACTATCTGTTAAAGGACGATTCCAGGGCCCATGATGTACTCCTCTGTATTCAGACCGGCAAGACACTCAATGATGCTGACAGGATGAAGCTTTCAACAGAGGCTTTTTATTTTAAAAGCCCCGAAGAGATGATGGAGGATTTCAGGGACATCCCCGAGGCAATAGAGAACACAAGGACCGTGGCAGAGAGATGCAACCTCGATCTGAAATTCGATGAGTTCAGGCTCCCCCAATATATACCCCCGAAAGGAAGCAGCGCAGACAGTTATGTAAAGAAGATTGCAGAGAAGGGACTTTCTGAAAAATGCGGAGGTGTTGTCTCTGCAGAATATTCCGAAAGACTGACGATGGAACTGAAGATGATACAGAAAATGGGGTTTTCTTCCTATTTCCTGATTGTCTGGGACTTCATCCATTTTGCCAAGGGAAAAGGTATCCCTGTAGGACCGGGCAGGGGGTCTGCAGCAGGCAGCCTTGTTGCCTATGGACTTGATATCACAGACATAGACCCGATTAAATACGGACTGCTTTTTGAACGGTTTCTTAACCCTGAAAGGGTGAGCATGCCGGATATTGATGTTGATTTCTGTATGGACCGGAGATCTGAAGTAATAGAATATGTAACTGAAAAATACGGTAAAGACCATGTTGCACAGATCATCACATTCGGTACAATGCAGGCGCGTGCCGTGATACGGGACGTGGGCAGGGCCATGAACATACCATATTCTGAAGTGGACAAGGTGGCAAAGCTTATTCCCATGGTTCTGAAAATCACACTTAAGTCTGCGCTCGAAATGGAGCCGAAACTCAGGGAACTCTATGAATCGAGACCTGAGATAAAAGAGCTGATCGATGTTGCCCAGCGGCTTGAGGGCATTTCAAGGCATGCTTCTACACATGCTGCCGGCATAGTGATTTCGCCCGAGCCTCTTACTGATTTTCTTCCCTTGTATAAGGCTTCCAATGACGATGCCATTGTCACGCAGTTCGACATGGATGCCATAAAAAAACTTGGTCTCCTGAAATTTGATTTTCTGGGTCTAAAGACACTCACGATCATAGATAAGGCAGAAAGAATTATCAATGAGTCCATCAGTGAGAAAAATGAAACTGAAAAGCAGCAGTTCTCCATTGCTGATATAGCCCTTGATGACAAAGGGGCATTTGCATTGCTGTGCGATGCAAGAACAGCAGGTGTATTTCAGCTTGAAAGTCCGGGGATGAAAGACCTGCTGAAGAGAATGAAACCCGGTGTATTTGAGGACATGATAGCTCTTGTTGCCCTGTATAGACCAGGACCGCTCGGAAGCGGTATGGTAGATGAATTTATTAAGGGAAAGCATGCAGAAGAAGCAGGGAAAGCAAAGGCAGCCGGCTCACTTGCAAAACTGAAACTGCCGCTGCTGGATGAGATCCTGAAAGAAACACACGGCATTATTCTGTACCAGGAACAGGTCATGTCCATTGCTCATAAAATGGCAAATTTCAGCCTGGCGCAGGCTGATATCCTTCGTAAGGCCATGGGTGGAAAAAATCCTGATGAGATGGAAAAAATGAAGAACATATTTATCCAGGGATTAAAGGCAAACAAGGTATCGGAGAAAAAGGCTGAGACACTCTATAATCTCATCCTTCAGTTTGCCCAGTATGGGTTTAACAAGTCCCACTCTGCAGCGTATGCATTGATTGCCTACCAGACAGCGTTTCTGAAGGCCCATTATCCCGTTGAG
>CAMYJJ010000240.1 GCA_947258735.1 Thermodesulfovibrionia bacterium
CAGTCATTGGAGGGATTTTTCTCTTTGTAAGACTTGTTCTTCAATTTATAGGTGCAGATCACGATGTAGACACTGGTTCTGACATTGATGTGCATCACATGGACGCGGATGTAAGTTTCAAGCTTATTTCGATGCACGGGCTCACTTCATTCCTGTTAATGTTCGGACTGGTAGGGTTTGCACTCTACAGGCAGAGCAACGCCGGATCTTTTATCGCTCTTTTGGGAGGAATAATTGCGGGACTAATCGCTGTCTGGATCATAGGCAAGCTATTCGCATCTATCGGCAAGCTCCAATCCAGCGGTACTATGGACATGTCCGGTGCTATTGGCAGTCAGGGAACCGTTTACCTTACTATTCCTAAAAATGGAAAAGGGAGGGTAACGGTTAATTTCAAAAATCGTCTTTCTGAATTCGATGCATCCTCTCACGATAAAAAGGAAATTAAAACAGGGACTCCGGTGAAAGTTATATGGGTCGAGAGTAACGTCCTTGTTGTAGAAAAAAATAACTAATAAATCTTAAAGGAGAGAGCATGTTTAATCTTTGGGTATTTCCGATCGTCGCATTCTTAGTACTCTTTATATCGACAGCAATTTTTCTTGCTTCGCGATATAAACGATGTCCTTCCGACCAAATCCTGGTAATTTATGGAAAGGTTGGAGAAGGCCAATCTGCAAATTGCATTCATGGTGGAGGTGTCCTGGTATGGCCGCTTATACAGGATTACGCGTATATAAGTCTCACGCCTATGACCATCAGCATCCCTCTGCAAAAAGCACTTTCTATGCAAAATATAAGAATTAATGTCCCCAGCACTTTCACAGTGGGTATCAGCACTGAACCCGGAATCATGACTAATGCCGCAGAGCGTCTTCTGCATCTTGGGCAGCAGGACATCGAGGAAATGGCTAAGGAGATAATCTTTGGCCAGCTAAGACTCACTGTTGCCTCTCTTACCATCGAGGAAATCAACCAGGACCGCGAAAGATTTCTTGAGTCGATAAGAAAAAATGTTGCTCCTGAACTGAATAAAATAGGGCTATATCTTATTAACGTGAACATCACTGATATTACAGACGATTCAGATTACATAGCCAGTATTGGTAAAAAAGCTGCTTCTGAAGCAATTAACCAGGCAAAGGTTGATGTTGCAGAGCAGAATAAACTTGGCGCGATTGGTGAATCCGAGGCAACAAAAGAAAAGGAAATCAGGGTTGCTGAAAATATGGCTGAATCTGAAAAAGGAAAAAAACAGGCCGAAGCAGACCAGCGTGTATTTGTACAGCAGCAGGAATCAACTGCAACGATCGGTGAAGCAGAAGCAAATCGGGAAAAAGAAATAAAAGTTGCAGAAAATATTGCTGAGTCAGACAAAGGGAAAAAGAAAGCGGAATCAGAAAAACGTATATATGTCCAGGAGCGTGAGGCAGAAGCGGTAGATGGAGAGAACAAGGCAAAAGCCAATATTGCAGATTCTGAGGCAGAACTTGCCATGAAACAGGCATCCGCTCTCCAGAAGGGTGAAGTGGCAAAGCGAGAGGCAGAAGTAGAGATACAAAAGGCCCAGTACAGTGCAGAAATGGAACGTCTCAATGCTGCAGAAGTTGCCAAACAGGAAATTAATAAACGCAAAATTGAGATTGCTGCTGAAGCAGAAGCGGAACGTATTAGACGTGAGGCAAAAGGTGAAGCTGATGCGGTATTACTTAAATATGAAGCTGAAGCAGAAGGCGTGAAAAAGGTTCTTCAGAGTAAGGCTGATGGGTACCTTGCGCTTGTCAAGGGTTGCAATGGAGATGCAAAATCAGCTGCAACCCTGCTTATGACAGAAAAAATCGAGCAGATCGTATCATTGCAGGTCGAAGCTATCAAGAATCTTAAAATCGACAAGATAACCGTCTGGGATTCAGGTAACAGTGTCAATGGCGGCACTGCTACCTCAAACTTTGCTTCCGGACTGATAAAGAGTCTCCCTCCTCTTCATGATGTGGCCAAGATGGCGGGAGTGGAGCTTCCAGAGTATCTAGGAGAGTTGACAGAAAAAAAGAATAATGATACCAAACAGGCGTGATTAAGGGGATGTCCTCTCTATTTGAGGGTAAATTATATGATTAGTTCTAAGGGATTGATATCACTATCAATCCTTTTTTATTATTGGAAAAAAGGGTTCAATTCAATGACGGTAGTGTTACTTACAATCATTAATCCTCAATTTCCATATTCCACCATATTATTGACAAGTCGGTATTATCTATATATTGAAGATCGATACATTACTCAATATAACTTACAACTGCATGAACACTTCATGATACTTTACGGTACCATGACAGTCCTTTAAGGCCCCTTCTGTTAATTCAACAATCATAAATACATCATCAGGGACATCATACTCTGATCTGATATTGTACAGTACTGAAGGAACAAACCCGAACCTGGGATAGTACTCAGGATGGCCAAGCACTACAACTGCTGAGTAATCTGCCTGTTTACACTGTTCCAGCCCTTCCTTTACAAGCACGGAGCCCACACCTGTTCTCTGTAACTCAGGTAATACAGCCATCGGGGCCAGACCTGCAACAGAAATGGCTGAACATCCGTTATCAACGGTGACAGGACTGAACATGATATGTCCGATGAGAGTTTTGTCCTCTTCAGCCACTAATGATATCAGGGGAATACCCGATTTCCTCAGAGCATCAACCAGATCAGCTTCTGTCTTTTCCCCAAAGGCACTGATATTGATCTCCCTGATAATGTTTAAATCGTCTGGCTTTTCCGGTCTTATAATCATTTGAATTAATTTTCGGGTTTAATACCCGTGGCTTGCCAAGTTCGTCATACCCGCGAAAGCGGGTACCCAGAAATGTACAGTGCTGCGTGAATTCTGGATTCCCGACCAACAGATCTCGGGAATGACAGCTGTTGACATCCCGTGGCTGGCTGCGGGGTCGTTCATGAAGCCCCGTATGTATCACAAAGAGTCCCAAAATATAACTGAAGCTCTTGCGGGTTCGGCAGCTTATCAGGAAGAGTTTCGTTTAACTGACATGAGTTCATGACCCTGCCAAGTAAATTCAGGATAACATAATTGAGAATGTCTCCGGGTAATGAGTCATGTACATTTTCTATTAATAACTTATCTCTGTACCACCCGCTGCTTTTAGGAACAATCTCTGCACAGTCATTGCTTTTAATGGCCTTTGGGGCTGCACCTTGTTCAAGCGCCAGTGCCCTTACCCCAAGGTTGGCAAGCTGAAGTCCTCTCCTTGCAGGATTTGCCAGGGGACGGTGTCTTCCTTTAGTAATCGGAAGAAAACGGTCCAGGTTAACGCCTGAACAATAAAGCATGGCATTATCTCCTGTACGTTCATATGGCAATAAAACAAAATACAGGAAATTGTTTATGTATTCCAGGGAATGGTTCATATATAATGCTGTCATTCCCGCGCAGGCGGGAATCCAGAAATGTAAAGTGCTAAGTGGTTTCTGGATTCCCGATTAACAGAACTCGGGAATGACGATTGTTAATTCCTTGCAACTTGCTAAAGTGCAGTTTATTAAAATGAATCCATTTGACATTCAATTGGCATTTGAGCTTTGACATTTGAAATTCCTATTCAGGATTTTCATTGAGATATTTATTAATTTCACCGGCCAGTTCAGTAAGGCTGCTTACCGTTATTGTCGGTTCGATCCCCCATGGATCAAATATGGTATCAGGTGACCGTTTGACCCAGACGGCCCGCATGCCTGCTGAGACCGCTCCTATAACATCAAAGGAATTGCCTGATATCATCCAGGCATCAGCTCCATCAGAGCCTGCTCTTTTCATGAAATGGTTGTATACGTCAGGATCTGGTTTGAACGACTTTATCTCATCAACACTGACCACATCAAGAAATAAATCCCTGATGCCTGCGTTTATCAACAGCATTTCAATTGCATCAGCGCTTCCATTGGAAAATGCAAACAGCCTGAAACCGGCTTCCTTTGAACGGGGTAGGCCTCCTTTAACATCATCAAAAGCAGGAAGGACACGGTACATTTCGAGAAGATTATTTTTCTCATGTTGCGAAAATGGTGTATTAAAGGAACCACAGGTGAAGTCAAGGGCATCTCTTGTGCAGACGGCAAAAGTTTCGTAGTTTTTCATCAGTCCGCGGCGAAAGGAATATTCCAGCTGTTTTTCTCTCCAGAGTTGAGAAAAAACAGCAGCCCTGCCACCAACAAGCTTTTCCAGCGCAACGATTACACCATGCGTGTCTATCAGTGTTCCATACACGTCAAATGCAAGAGTACGAACTTTATTCATGATAGTTTATTGTAATTAACTGGATGTTACCCTGTTCCATAAGTTCAGTATTATGAAAAAAGGTCGGGAGTTAGTCAAGAATTATCGAAGTTGAACTTCGATATATGGGGGATGGCTCTTTTGCACTGACAAATCCTCAATCAAATTAAACTGGCCGCTTCGCAGGAGAGTAGAACCCTGCACACCATTGATCCATCATTGCCCTACGTTCTGTTATACTTCAAATATAACCTTAAACAGTCTGAAAGGACAGTATATGAAATTTGAAGCAATATACGTTAAAGCCGCAATGGTATCTATCGTGTCTTTCATCATTATATCTACCGGGGCAATTAAGGCAGATGCTAAACAGCCTTTATCTGTATCCGATTCCGGCAATGGCAGTACAGCACGGGAATATTACAAACAGGGGATGAAAGACAGCAAGGCCGGCAAACATAAGAATGCCATAGCTTCTTTTAAAAAAGCTATCCAGATCGAACCTGACTACATTTTTGCATACAATGATCT
>CAMYJJ010000241.1 GCA_947258735.1 Thermodesulfovibrionia bacterium
TAATTTTGTAACATTTGCGGAGAATTCAGCTGATATGGCCCTGGCATCAGCGAGTTTTTTATTATATTCATTTAATATCTTCGTAAAAGAACCATCGTCCTTCAATGTGCCCAGTTCATTGCTGCCCGGCGCCACGAGCATCGCAAGTCTCTTTTCCATTTCTTTCAGAAGGAGGGACAATTTACTTGAAAAGATTTTTAATACAGGAACGTCATTAATTGCTTCAATACTGAAACTCTCTATAAGCTGGCTGCTGTCCCTGTCAATGTCCGCAATTCTCCCGCCTGTTAACAATGCAGACATAAACGCTTTTATGTCCTGAATCCTCTCACCGGACAGGGCAATTACGTCTGACAGCATCTCTGGATCAGTTGTCCCCGGCATCCCCATTGCATCGACCTGAAGCAACTGGAGCTTTCTGTTGACCTTCTGCGCTACCCGGTCCACCGGAACTATATCATTAACGATAGTGCTGATTTTACTGTCGATGTTAATGTTCATGGTCAAACTTATGGCAAACATCATAAAAAACCAGAAGAGCACCCCGATCGAAAAGAGAATAAATTTCTGTTTGATAGGCAGATCAACGAATGTAATAATATTGATAAATTTATGGAGTATATCTTTGACGTTTTTACTCTCTGAAGCGTCCTTAGTTAAGGCTGAATCAGTATTTTCTGATATGTGCTGAGTATGTGATAAATTATTCATACAATCATCCCCATTTTTAAAATTTTCCACAATATAACTATTTATATATTTATACGGCAACCAATGAGATTACTTTAGTCTGTATTAAGGATGTTCCTTTCCCGGCCATTTCTTGACTTACATGGTCTAACCATACATAATACTGCTCGTAGAAGGGATTGATAATCCCGTTATATTCAAACTCCCTGAATCATACGATTTTTATTATTGGTAAGTAAGAGAATTAAATATGGACAACATATCAATTAATCAATCAGTTGCCATTCTTTGTGACGGTAACAATATCGAGAGAAGCATACATGATCTCTCCAAATCGAAAAACTCAATGATCAATTTTGATAAATTAATTCCTAAACTGCTCAACGGGAGAGGACTGAACAGGCTTCTGTATTTTCGGGAAGGGAAATCCATTTCTTCCAAGTTTGCTGAAAGGCTGCACGAAAACTATTATGGATCTGTAATTCCCTGTCATAAGTCTGCTGACATACCCCTTTCTATCAAAGCCACTCAACTTGCCTCAAAAGTTGATACCATCATTATCATGTCAGGTGATTCTGATTTTGTTGATCTGGTACTTCATTTGAAAGGGGAAGGCGTAAGAGTTGAAATTGCTGCAGTAAGGCAGACAACTGCCGGTATATTAATTGATGAAGCTGACCATTTTCATGAAATAACCAAAGAAGACTGGTTCGTTTACAAGGCCCCCAGAAAAACCATATCAAAAAGAAAAAAATCTACTGCCTAGGGGCACGTTGCAACGTGCTTCTCGATATCTTCCCTACGGATATACAACCAGCCCCTTTCAGATCCGGAACTCAGAATACCTGCGGGTCTTTATGATATTGTTAACAAGAGGCTCAATCACCAGCATTATTACTGCACCATGCCCTACCGGAACTAACGCAAACAAGTAACCACGGCTGTGTGTCTTATCACTGCCGATAACAGCGACCAGGGCGGTGGCTCCATCCGGAACATGAAATGTTTCTGCCGCATGCATGAATGCAGTTTCCGTAGACAATACAGCACCCATTACATGTTAACCATAGAGGTTGTATAAGGATAATTTATAAAGCTAATAAAATTGTTATATAGACAGACAGGTTTTTATTTGATATGTAACTATATACATATCCTGATGTAATGAGGCTGAAATGTTTGTAAGAAATGAGGTGATGAGAATGAAGTTTTTCCGAGAACATCCATACAACGTGATTCTTCTTTTATTATCTGTATTGTTTATGGGGCTACCTGTCTCTTATACATATGCGAATAATACATGTGTTGAATGCCATAAGGACATAAAATTTATAAATCAGGACCGTGTCTTATTTGATTACTACCGCACCTGGATAAACTCTACCCATGAGCTTGAAGGAGTCACGTGTAAGGATTGTCATGGAGGAGACCCTGCTGCACGTGATAAGAAGAAGGCACATAAAGGTAATTTTTCGTCTTTAACGGTGATGGACAGGTTCTTTTTTGAAAAAATTCCTGAAAGATGTGGTAAATGTCATGAATCGGTCCTGAAAAATTTCACAGAAAGTAAACATTATAAAGCTCTCCTAAAAAAAGGTACCGGGCCGCATTGCTCAACTTGTCATGGTTCAATGAACGCAGATGTTTATTACACGTCTGTTATCTCGAGGTCCTGTGAAAATTGTCATAACGCATATACAAAGAATCTCCCTGCTGTAGCCGGGGAAGCTGACAAGATTCTGCATAGAATAAATGTTGCTCATCTGTATAAAAAATGGGTTGTGATCGATTATCATTTTAAGGAACCGGAAAAAGTGGAAGAGATTCTTGCTTTATATAATAATGTTGCAGAATCATGGCATACATTCGACTTTAAGGAACTTGATCAAAAATCACAGGATTTATTGAACAAAATAAGAGCGTTGGTAAGAAAGGGGCCTTTGGCCAGGAAATAGGCGATTGATCTAAGTATCAGCTCGATGAGATCTTCGAATCCAATGTTCCTAATATTCTAATCAATACATTCAGAACCAGAACTCAGGATATCTGCGGGTCTTTGCGATATTGTTAATAAGTAGCGCAACCACCAGCATTATTACTGCCCCAAGCCCTACCGGAACAATTGCATACAGATACCCAAGGTTATGTATCTTATCGCTTCCAATAACAGCGATCAGGGCGGTGGCCCCGCCAGGAGGATGAAGGGTTTTTGTCGCATGCATGAATGCAATTGCAGTAGCCACGGCAACAGCTGAAGCCAGCCACATCTGGCCATTCAACAACTGATAACAGGCAACGCCTACAATTGCTGAAAATACATGGCCCCCTATGAGATTCCTTGGCTGTGCCAGAGGGCTCTTGATGGCACCGTAAATAAGAACAGCAGAAGCACCGAACGACCCTATGATCATCACCAGATCTGTGTGCTCAAGTCTGTTGTAATTGAAATATGCCACAGAAGCTATTCCAAGGAACGCCCCTATCCAGGACCAGACCATCTCTGCAAAACTGACCATGGGAGGGCTTTTTGAAGTACCCTTCATTTTATTAAAGAGTTCGCCCAGCGTAATCATGGCCCTCCTGTTAACGGGGCTTCCACTATATCTTCCCTGGAAACAATCCCCGTTAAACAGCCCTCCCGGTCAACGACGGGGACCCTGTTAATCTTCTGTTCCTTGAGTATATTGGTAATATCCAGCAACGTTGTATCCTCACTCACGGTGATCGCAGGAGAGACCATAATATCTTGGCACGCATGGACAGGGCAACGCACCCCTTTCCCTCAAGGCATTCTGAAACAATTCCCATAAACGTCTTTGTGTTCGATGCCCCCATTCGGGAAAGAAAATCTTTCTCTGATACGACACCAACAACTTTTCTATCGTGCTCAATAACCGGGACACCGGAGACTCTCTGTTCTGCCATAAGCCTGGCCACCTCCGTAAGTGGCGCATCTCTTTTCACGCTCACCACATCACTGGTCATAATGTCGCGTGCCTTAATGGAATCTGCAATGCGTTTCAGGGCATGACGATATGTCAGCCGGTAGAGTTCCTTGAAGTCACCTGTCGTGATATCCAGATAACCCGGGATATCTTTCATCGCCTCATGGATATCCTTGTCCGAGATTTCCATGCTGTAAGAGATTTTCTTTTTGTCAGGACGTTTGCGCAAGGTTATTTATCCGAAATTCAATTTCAGGGTATTGTGCTGCCTTACATGTGCCATAATATTCTTTCCGTCATAATAAGGACTATATCTTTTACCGAAAGAAAGGTACATGATGTAAATCATAGATGTATTGCATGAACAGAAAAATGACGAGTAGCGAATGACAAAGGAACAGATGGACTGAAAACGATGTTTTTTACTTTGACAATCGCAAATCGTCAATTGTCATTCATCAATTTTCTTTTTGAAACTTTCCCCTTATTAGGCTTTTTCACAGTCTTGCGACAAGCTGATGCAGAATGATGTTTCCTCATTCCATCACCGCACGATCCGCGACAGGAGGCACAACGTGAATCACCGCACCATTGACATACAAAGCAATCCGGGCACGGATGTTTTTTGGATTTATTATCCGCTTTTGAAGGAACGTAGATAAGTCCTTTGATACCAGGTATTCGTTCGTAGGGCATAATCAGGTTAATCGTCTTAGACTATATAAGCGATTGCGAGTATCGTAAACGCTTATAGTGGCTAGTACAACTAATTCACAGAATAAATGGACGACCCAACCAATTACTCCTTCAAATAATCCGCAAACAGGCTGACATACTTGAATGCATCATCAGGTGCGATTACTACCGCTAATCCCTTGTTTTCCTTTGAGTGCCTGAGAGCTGAAAACAGTACCGCTCCCGTAGTTGGTCCCATCAGGATCCCGGTCTTCCTCGCCAGATCAATTGCTGTCCCGTACGCCTCATCATCTTCAACTTCGACAATGTCATCAATAACCTCCCTGTTCAATATCGTGGGGATAAGCTCTTCTGGCAAGGTTGATATCTTCTTCATACCGGCAAGGTTGTGGTTTCTTGATTTAGGTTCAACGCCTATTATTTTAATATCAGGATTTTGCTCTTTAAGGTATTTCCCCACCCCGCTGATTGTTCCGCATG
>CAMYJJ010000242.1 GCA_947258735.1 Thermodesulfovibrionia bacterium
TTGCTTTTGTTCCAAAATGCCATCACGTTCCTCCTTTTGCCGGACTCTGCCGGCTCTTTCAGGAGAAACATGTCAACCTATTTCGGAGTCAAAGAGTGGACACTCTTTGTTGGACGCTACAGGGGTCAGAATGTGCAGAGATGAAAAACAGAAATGATATATCACTTGACTCATCCGCATCTTTTGAAATATATGGAGATAAGCTTCCTGCTCAGGACAGGAATTACCGCTGGTATGAGGACTACGGACGGGTGACCGAAAAACTTCTCGGTATTGGAAGGAAACATATTATTCCTCGCGATACAATGAGCTACGGCATGCATGATATTACTCTATTACTACATGACGATCATGAAATTTCCGATACCGATACATTTACGGTTGAGGTTTGGGACACAGATAACCCGATTTTTCTGGCTTTTCCTCAAGATATTATCATGCTGGTTCCATCAACGCAGATTCCGGTTCATGTGAATATAGGTAAGACTTTGGTAACTGATGCGTGTTCCGACTCTGTTATTCCCCGCAATAACGCGCCAGTTAACGGGATGTTTCAGAAAGGGCTTACCAGGGTGACCTGGACTGCTGATGATGGAAGAGGCAATGTAGCTGAAAAAGAGCAGAAAATCTTAATACTCACTTATGAGGACTCTCCTCTTGATAACATAAGGAAAGGGATTGAACCCATCAAGTCTTCCATCTCCAGGAACAGATCACGTATATTGCTATGCGAGGACTTTCCTCACTGTCTTGTTGATTTGCGTTCTCTCCTTGACATATTTCCCAGGCTCACAGAAAGTGCTGTGGCCATGTCAGGATCAAGAAACCAGGACAAGATAAGGACAGCAGTTGTTGAGAAGATGGATGCTGCTACTGCTGCCTTGAGGCAGGCCAGTATCCTACTACAAAGGGCCAAAACAGAAGATACAGTCAGAGACTCATTACGTGAGGATATTGCAGAACATTTGCAGCAAGCTGGAACTCATATGTCTGAGATAGAGGAATTATCCTGGTATGATGCTGTTAGGTAAATCGACTTGTATGCTTGTATCGATTGTTTTCAGGCATTGAGGTCACTTTGCTGCTGAGGCTCAAATAGTGCATATTAATAATGTCATTGGGGACGTTCTTAACTACGTTAACTACAAAAGAAAATTACATATTACAAAATTTAATATTACAGATTAACGACAGGAAAATTAGGGAGGACGGCCCAAAACATGCTCTGCAATTACAGCAACTCTTTAAATTGTGTATCTGTAAGTCCTGAGCTTTTTATGATGGCCTTTAGGGTATAGGGATTCAGTCTTTTATGGGCTGGAATTGTTATTCGATGTGTGCCGTCGGACATTCCTATATGTTTGCTTTGAGTAATTATTTTAAAACCTGCTTTACTGAATGCCCTGACTGCACGGTCAGAAGAGACATCAGTAAAGAGCACTCTATACAGATACCTCTACTTCATAAACCGTTGCATCCTTGGTTTCTTCAGCAATCATCTGAAGATAGGTTTTGATGGCATCCTTAATGTTTTCAATGGCCTCTTCCTTTGTATCCCCCTGGCTGTGGCATCCAGGAAATACCGGACAATGGACATCGTACCCATATTCTGATTTGTTAAGAACTACGGGATATTTCATGTAAAGTTCCCCCTTATCAAAGGATGCTTAAATTTAACATAAATAGGGGGGACTGTCAAAATATCAATCTTTGTCTTTGGGGACGTCTTTGGGGACGTTCTTAACTAAGTAAACCAGATAATAGGAATGAATAATTAAATTAATTTATTTACGTTAGTCAAATAAAATTATTCGACATTTTAAAAAGGGGACATGGAACATGCAAGACAGGCTCGTCGACCCGTATTTATATACAGACTGCATTAGACAATCCTTATTTGATAGTGGTATTTTATCTACATGAAAGCCGGTTTTTATCAACTTAATCCATTATTTGGAGATAGAGACGCAAATTTAAAAAAGATCAGAGATGCTGTTAAAGGTCTGGAGTGTGACCTTTTGGTCCTTCCCGAGTTTTTTGCTGCAGGATATCAGTTCACATCCATTAATGAAGTTGCTGAGCTTGCAGAAGATGTGCCCAATGGAAAGACAACAGAAGCTCTTATCGATATATCACAAAAGAAAAATGTTTTTATTGTTGCAGGGCTTCCTGAGAAAGACGGGGACACATATTACAACTCGGCAGTCCTGACCGGTCCTGAAGGGTTTATAGGATTGTACAGAAAGACCCATCTCTTTTTTGAAGAGACCCTTTATTTTACTCCGGGGAATTCAGGGTTTAAGGTATGGGACACTGATATCGGCCGTATCGGCATTATGATATGCTTTGACTGGTTTTATCCGGAATCAATGAGGACCCTGGCGCTTGCCGGAGCAGAGCTCATAGCTCATCCGTCAAATCTGGTGCTCCCTTTCTGCCCTGATTCCATGCCGGTCAGATGTCTTGAAAATATGGCATTTGCAATAACGGCAAACCGGATCGGAACAGAACAGCGCAATGGGAAACAGCCCCTTACTTTTATTGGCAAAAGCGAAATCGTATCTCCCAAAGGAGAGATATTAGTACGTGCACCTGAAGATGAAGAATCTTTGATAGTTATAGATATTGATCCTGCAGAAGCGAGGGACAAAAACCTGAATCAGTACAATAGCATACTGCAGGACAGAAGACCCGATCAATATGTACCTTAAGAGTGCGGACCCTGATTCTTCGTTTTTTTATCTGAAAACTCCCCGCCTTTGTATAGCCTGCCGATTAGGAATTCTCCTGTACCCTGTTGATCAGGTATTTGGCAACAACTGCCTCCAGGTTACAGTGTGCCTTCTCTCCTTTTGACATCAGGCTTAGTGCTTCCATATCAGACGTCCATGCAATTTTGCCCGGCGAGAGAATACAGACACTGGCTGCCTCATGATCGGTTAACAGTTTGCCATCTTTCACATAGTAGTATTGTTCACAGACTTCAACCGGATAGGAATGCATGGAGGGAGGGATGTCATTGGGTTTAAACCAGAGTTTTATTTCCCTCTCCGCTTCATCATCAATTGCCGATGCATGAATGAGGTTGTCCATGCGCTCTCCAATAACCTGTCCTGTATCATCCTTCAACGGGACCACTGTTCCGAGGGCACGAACGCATCCCGGCTTTTCTTCACGGGCATTATGAGGGTTGGTCGGTCCGGCAATTGCACGTATCTTCTTTACTGCATTATCCCCCTGATACACAATGGCGATTGTTCTGCGGCTGTCTGGATCATCGGGATAATGTAAACGCCCCATTATGTACTCAAGAAGCGAAGGATAAAAAATCTTCCCCCTGTGCTCATCATAATGTTCCTCAGCGAGTATTTTACTTACGTGTACGATCTTGGTTGCTGCAAAACGCAGGCCTGTATGAAATTCTGAAAGCTGGGAAAGCACATAACCTGTCAAAGAATTTTTTAGAGCATCGGGCTTAATCAGCACAAGCGTCTGCTCACGGTCCTTATCCATAATATGTCTCCTGTTATTCGAAATATAAATTATTAATTTTTATAACCGATACGATTTGATTTGAAAATTCAGACAGGCTATATTTCCAGTTTATCCATTAACTCTCTTACTGCATCGGCAGAAGTATGAAGCGCCTTAATATCCTCTTCTGATAATTCAAGTTCAATTATTTCTTCGAGGCCCTTTGAACCAAGCTTCACAGGCACACCCACATACACACCACTTATTCCATACTCTCCATTAAGATATACAGAACAGGGAAGTGTTTCATCTTTTAAACCAAGAATACTCTCGATCATTTCCACCGTTGACGCGGCAGGAGCATAATATGCGCTGCCTGTTTTCAGATGAGCTACAATCTCAGCTCCCCCGCTCTTGGTCCTTTCAACAATTGCCTGTATTTTATCAGCAGACAGAACATCAGAAATATTTTTTTCATTCACGGTTGTTAACCGGTAGACCGGGACCATAAGATCACCATGTCCGCCCAGAACCATTGCCTGTATTTCCTTTGGCGGGACGCCTGTTTCCAGGGAGATAAAACTTCTCATCCGCGAGGTGTCCAGAACCCCTCCCATACCAATCACCCTGTTATGGGGAAATCCTGTTACTTTCTGGGCAACATGCGCCATTGCATCCATTGGGTTGGACACGACAATGATGATGGCTTCAGGAGACGTGCGTAAGACATTTTCCGCGACTTTCTTTACTATGTCACCGTTTGCCTTAAGAAGGTCATCCCTGCTCATTCCCGGTTTTCTTGCAAGTCCTGCAGTGATAACAACCACGTCTGACATAGCCGTATCATCATAATTATTGGTCCCTATGACGCGTGATGATGAATGCCAGAGCGGACAGGCCTCAAACATATCAAGGGCCTTGCCCTGTGGTATGCCTTCAATGATATCTATGAGCATTACATCGGCAAGACTTTTTTCTGCAATCAACTGGGCAGTGGTGGCCCCCACATTTCCCGCACCAACTACCGTAATTTTCTTATGTCCTGATAATGTAGTCATCGAATAGATAACAATTATATCCGAGAAATATTATTTTCACAAGACACAATGTCACTACACCTTTAAGCTAATTAGTCTCTATGTTTAACCTGCCTTTTTTGTCATGCCCGAAGTTAGTAATCGGGCCTGCCTGCGGAAGGCAGGCATCCATAATATATTGATAAGATAATCATATAGAGAGCACCTCCGAAAGATATCGTTAAGCGGTATGCTTTTAGAAAGAGAAACTTCTAACCAAAAGGAGGTGTAATATGAGATTGTACACAGGCTTTGAT
>CAMYJJ010000243.1 GCA_947258735.1 Thermodesulfovibrionia bacterium
AGCGTGTGCTTTTCTCTTCTGGGGAAGTCCCGGGAAAAATCAACAAACATCCCATTGTTAATTCCATATGTCCTGCTTGCCTTGAGAATGTTCTGCAGGTGGGGAGCATAATGTCTGGTTTGTATGATATCTGACGTCAGTTCATTCGCAAAATTCTCACTTACCGTTGTAAGAGGGGCGTCCACCAGTTGGAGTCCAACCTGATATGCTGATAAAGACTGTTCTTTCATGCCAGCCAGACTCGGTTTTCCGGGGCGGGCCAGTATTTTTTTAAGCTCTTTCCACTCAATTGAGGAGTCATATGAATTATGCATTGTCTGAACCGTGGCAGCAGAGTGTAGCGTACCCTTAAGCATGGCCTCCTTTGCAGTGAGAGAAATAAAGGCTGTCTGCCATTCATGGAGATGAAGAATAATGTTTTCAGTTATGCCAATCGCTTTCAGGGCAAAAGGAACAGCCTTGCAATAAAACAATGCGTTATGTAATAGGATGCTGTTGTTCTGTTCCCTGTCTGTTTCATTGTAGATGTAAGGGTCCTTGAGGCTGTTGCGAGCGTTAAAGAATCCTTTCGCTTCAATGTAATATTCATTGATTTTTCCTTTTGCCGGACATGAGTATGTCCAGGTATAGGTATACAGGTTTGCCAAGACCGATTTACCGGCAAATGGTACCTTAAATCGAACCTGTGTTGATCTGAGTTTGCTCCTGTCCATTAAATGGGGATAAAAAGGAGTAATGAGTGCCACTGCAGGGATCTGATTGGACTCCTTGAGAGATGGGAGGATATTGGTTATAACTGTAGCGAGGCCCCCGCTTCTGGAAAACCTGTTTTCAAATGAGCAGAATATCACATTGTCAGTTTTTACATGCCTGACCTTTTTTGTGATGCTGCTGATCTCATCAGCGCTGAAAAAAGCGCTCATCATTGACCAGTTCTTTTTCCAGCCTTTAAAATTTAATACCATGTTGTCTTTCTCTCTACAGTCCGGACAGTTCGTATACGCATATGGCAATAATTATATAAGAATTTATTAATAAAAGGTTCTGTGCGCGTTGAATACAAAAATATTAATGTAAAGAATTACTTTACTGTATTTTCACTCATATCCATAAACAGGTCCAGAATATCCGGATCAAATACGCTGCCTCTCATAACGCGCATAATGTCCATGGATTTGTCAATACTGTATTTATCACGATATGGCCTGTTGCTTGTAAGCGCATCGTAGACGTCTGCCAAGGTGACTATTCGGACTTCCAGGGGTATTTCATCGGCCTTGAGCCCGGAAGGATATCCTGTACCGTCATACCGTTCATGATGAAAATGAATAATATTAACCACCAGATCAGACATCCCTGCTTTCTTTGCAAGATCAGCCCCCCATTTCGGGTGGTTCTTGATGATTTCAAATTCATCCGGTTCAAGAGGACCGTTCTTATTAAGAATATGTTCGGGAACTCCGATCTTGCCGCAGTCGTGGAGCCAGCTGCCATGCCTGATGGCCGTTATTATTTCAGTATCAATGTGTATTTCAGAAGCTATCGTCAGCGCATGTTCTGCAACTCTTTCGCAATGCCCTCTGGTATAGCCGTCCTTTAATTCAACAGTCTCAGCGAGCGACAATAACGTGTTTTCATCCGGGCTTCTCAGAGTATATATAATCCGGTACTGCTGCAATGCCTCCTTCACGGCCTGGATAAGCGAATCATTCTGCCAAGGTTGTATGATGAACCTGAACACCTCTCCACTCTGTACTGCCTCGACAGCAGTATCAAGATCAGACTGATCGATCATGAGAATTTTAAACGTGTCAGGAGAAATCTCCTTTACCTGTGAGAGAAGATCAGTGCTACTCAAACCGGGAGTACGATTATTTGAAACTACGACTGCTACGTTCTCATTATTTAAAATATCCAGGGCGGTTCGGTCATTTTCTGCTCTTACTATTCTTATAGCACTGTCATTGAACAGTCCCTCAACTGAATGCAGGATATGTTCTTCACCATCAATAAATAAGACTGTTTCCATCAGCACCCTTCCTTATCTCAGATTACGTCTCATATTGCATGTGTTTATAATCGGATGGTTCTGGCATTATCTTTATTTGATTGATAGTTAGGTGATATACAGTAAAGCAATTACGCAGCTGTATGCCGCTTTAAAATTCGAAGTGATATAAACGCCAATACGTACGCAGTTGAAGAGAACAATATCACTGTATCAAAACCGGCTTTCAGTGCAATTGCAACAGTAAGGACCGGTGCAAGTATGGAAAAGCAGGCATTTACCGCCCAGGCCCAGGGCACAAGAGATCTGTATTTTTCTTCAAGGATGCCAAGACCTGTTGGAAAGGGGATGCCCATAAAAAATCCCACGGGCATTACAGACAGTGTCAACAATATTATTTTTGTATAGAGACTTCCGGATACCAATCGGGCAAGCATGAATGGATATATATAGCTGTATGTAAAAATAAGTAAGGCGAGTATGGACAGAAAAACCGGACTGCTGAGAAAAGGATACCGGCTGCTCACATAGCTTCCTGATCCTGAACTGACAAGAATGGATGTTAAGATGACCGCAAAAGAGTATGATGGATTTTCCAGAAGGAGGATGCCTTTCTGAATGAGCGAGACCTCAAGGAACATAAATCCAAGGCCGATCATTGCAAAGTAAAGCATGGATGAAATCGTAACAGGAAGGGGGTAGTCGTTACTTTTTGCCCGCACGGTTTTTGAAGCTGCCGGAAGGAATATAATAATGACACTTAAGAGTATCAGCAATATGAGTATAAGAGGAAGCATATATCCTTCATTTAAAAAATACAGCCAGTTATGACCCATAACCTGATAGATGGCATTAACATTATCAAACTTGATGAAATGATGAAAAAAGGGATTTTCATCACTGACAGGTTTGATATCAAAGAGATAATCATTGATAAACTGTGAGCGTTGCTCCGGGTCCAGGAGATCTGCTATGTTTTCGTAATAACTGTCTGAAGGAGACTTGATATACGTGTTCATCTCTTCCTGCTTAATGCCATGGTGATAGAGAATATCAAATCGTCTGCTCATGGAAAACTTCCTGATTTCGGACAATTCTTTATGAGAGAAAGGTGATTTTCTGGCCAGTATGGTCATACTGTCCCAGCTTCTGATTATGAGTAATTGTTCTGATATACCATGAACGCCCGTTTTTTCGAATGCAGCAATCAGGGTCGCCAGGAGCCGGTATTCCGTGCGCGGAGGAGGAATGAGATAGAGGGTGATACTTATGATTCCGTTTTTGTCTAACGCGGAGATATATGTCTCAAAGGCATTGACTGTGTACCGGTAATCTTCTGATATACCGAAAGACCCGCTGACAGACGTTCCTGTCATGGAGATATCAATAATGTCATAATATTTTTCCTGTGTCTGCTTTAGCATGTTTCGCCCGAGGCCGGTCCATGTATGTGTCCTGTACAACCCTCCGGTAATCTGACTGAATTCATCTTTCACGATGTTATATAGAAGATGGTTACTCTCGACTGCATGTACTTCTGCGGCATCATAGTGATTGGCCATAAGTACCTGAAGACCGCCGCCCGGGTCAAGCACAAGTACTCTGGGATCTTTTTTTATTTCATATGCTGCAGAAGATGGGAGGTATGAGAGAAACTGCAGAGTGTTTTTTTCGGTACTATCGGTAACCACTGTAATTCTGTCTCCATCAACAGCCAGTCCAATTTGTTCAGGCAGGGGCTTCAGATATGTAAGACTGAGCCCCGGAGCGTACCGTACTGCTGGACTTTTAAACAGGTCAATCCTTGCATATGAGCTGTTATAGGTTTTAATATGCTCAGCTCCCGGATACTTCATAAAGTTGGAAAGCCTTTTATAGGGAGACATCCTGACTTCTACAATGTGATGCCCTGCCGTTAACAGAAGAATAAGTATCATTATCATGAAGAGAGACACGGCTTTGATCTTTCTCCCGCCTGATATCCAGGTGCCGAACATGCACAGAATGGATGCAAAGAGGACAGGGACTTCAGGACCAGATATATGTAACAGACCGAAGACAGACATGGATCCAAGACCTGCACCCAGCAGGTCAGCGCAATATACTGGTTTTGCCCATTTGCTGCGGTTCATAAATACAGATGTGATAAGAAGGGCACCGAAAAAAAATGGGACACTTAAGACTAAACAGTAAGGGAGCAGATATACTATTTTCCAGGTATCCCAGGAAAACTTTACGGGATCAATCGGAAAGTTGTTTGCTGACAGATAAGAAAGCAGAACTGAAATTCCTGAGCATAATGCAAAAACCGGTATATGTGATTCATCGCAGATATAGACTGCCATGATATCAGTAAATGATTTCCCCCCCCCTGATGACTGATCAGCAGCAGGAATCCTTGTTGACAACATGGCCATGAACGTGCCTGCTGTTCCAATACCAAGCATGGCTATACTGATCACCATAAAAGAAAAATGATACCAGAAGTGGATTGCAAAGAATCTCGTTAAAGCCACTTCATACATAAGGAGTGAGCATGAAACTAAAAAAATAAGAACATATGTGCGTTTCATTTTAAAATTATAGCATTAAAAAATAAGGTGATAGGTGATAGGTGATGAGTGATGAGTAATGGGTAATGGGTAATGGGTAATGGTAAGATATATAACCTCTAACCCATAATCCATAATCCATAATCCATAATCCATAATCCATAATCCATAATCCATAATCCATAATCCATAATCAGTAACTCATAACCCATGTCGTTTTCCATTAGACAGACTTTTCATGAATCG
>CAMYJJ010000244.1 GCA_947258735.1 Thermodesulfovibrionia bacterium
TTCCCTTCAGACACTTCCTCACGGATAATGCCCTGTCCGTTCAGCTTGCAGTTCCCCTTACCGGGTCTACAGAGGACTTTCACCTCCAAGATACTGCGCCCTGCCGGGCGCACCAAAAAAACAGGGAGGAATATTCCCCCCTGTTAGCAAAGTGAAATAGTCTCAGACAACGTGTCTGCTATTATGTATCATCGTCTTCACTTATCTTTTTTCTCTTTCTCTCCACAGTCAGCTCCAGGATTGAGGCCGACGGGACAGCCTTGCTCGTTAAACCCCTCAAGCATATTCTTTACTTCCTCGATATTGCCATTAACCAGGGCGTTGTTGAACATCATCTTTACCTGCATCGTTGAGCGATCATAACTAACATCTTGTGAAGCAGCATTCAGAAGAGCAGCCACAGCGTGACGTCCTAATGCAATGATGCCACCACCACCTTGACTAAGCACTTCGAGAAGAGTCATGTCGCCGAAAACGTTAGATCCGAACATAGCAGAGAACTCTGTATCCGGTGTCAATGGAGCTGTCCATGAACCGAAGTGCTGGCATTGCTTCCAGTAACCCGGGGTGCAACCTTCTCCACCCTGTTCAACAGTGCAGGTCGCTGAGCAGTCATCGCCGTCATCATTGTTCCCATCATCGCATTCTTCACCAGGATCGACAATTCCGTCTCCACAGAATGTGCAATCATCTCTGCATTCGTTCGGCATTCCCTGGGGTTCTCCTGGAGGATCGCAGGTCTCATTTTCGTCAATGTTGCCGTCCCCGCAGTAGGGTTGCGGTATTGAAAGGGCCGCTGTATTCCAGGCTAAAGAAGCGCAAAGCGGATCACCCATAAACTCAGGGGGTGAAATTGCCTCAACGGTCAGTTCTGTGGCACCCGCAGGGATAGCAACCTCACGCGTAAACGTGTCCCACTGCTCACCGTCACCGCTGTTGAGCATATTTTCGAAAAGGATTTCGTCAGCGCCTACATTTACCTTAATCCTGTTCGGGCGAAAATCATTCTCTTCTTCCACACTGCCTACAGAAAGTGAAAGGTTAGCAGTCCGTTCGAATGTTGATGATGCAAAAGAAAATGTCTGCGGATCCGTCGTATCTAATGGGTCCTGAAATGGGCAATAGGCATAATCACTTCCGTCCCGGAGGAATATGTCGGATGGACTACCATCATCATAGATTACCAGGGCTCCTGCCCCATTGTTCAGAATTGCAGGGATAACACCATTGGGCGTACAGTCTAAATCATTAATGGTCAGGGTATTCTCCCCTGTTGAGACCATGCCGGTGATATCCACCCTGTACGTTATGGTATATAAACCATCTGGGTTCAGAAATGTCGGCCCACCGATTGTTAATCCTGTAACATCAAAGCCATTTACCGTGATGGTGTCGTCACCGCCATCGGCTTCCCCGGGCTCGCACTGCCAGTAGAGTAACGCCTGTTCTACTGTGCCGGGCACGTTAATATAAATGTCGCTCGGCTGGACAAAAAGACCGGTACCCGCCGTCACAAATCCTGAACCAGGCGCAATCTCAATAGTCGGCACACCCAGCGTTTCTGTCCCGTCGGCAAAAATATTGTCTGCTGTTATGCCTAAAATAAAAAACGCAACTAATAATGAAAAAGCTGTAAAAAATAATTTCCTTCGCATCGATACACCCTCCTTTTTTATAAAGTTGCTTGACTAATTAATAATGCCTCTCCCCTTGAATGGGGAATACACAATATCACCCCCTTCTCTGATTTAATTAAAAGACTGTGTCTAAAAGGATCTAACGTACTGCAACGAGCCTACGTATAATTTACATATCATAGGAATTGACTGCTGTCAAGTCTTTTTTATCGGTTTCATATACTGAAGATTTCATCTAAAAGTCAATGACCTGTATGGATTAAAAATTGAGGATAACACCTATAAACAGCCACTCTTGTCCGCATAAAAAACCAGGATTAACAATATAAATGGAGCATTTGAGTTCTGGCTCACGCACTACTCCGCTATTTTCAGAAAGCGGTTTCGATTCCGGTGGTTGACGGGATAGTTTCTTTTCCCAGAGGTTGATCTTACGATAATGAGAAAACTGATATTTACCAACAGGATACTTCCGCTTATGGTGAATAATGCTATAGGGAATATTAGCTGTGCCATGGCACACATTTGCAACTCTGATCCTTGTGACAATTCATTGTGAAGGATTAAAACTATCTAATTAAATCAAGCAGTTTAAGTTGGCATGTAAATTGATATATCTAGAAGCAGTGTATGGCTTAAAAGCGGAGACTGCGAATTCTACTTATAGTTGAAGCGATTTGCAAATCATAAATTGAGAGGAGAATAGAACATATGAGAATGCTGGGTTTACTTTTTATCGCATTATTTTTCTTAGTCAGGCCGGTATCCGCAAGTTTTGAAGCGTACAATGATACAGCAGGATTAATGGGGAGCGCCCCCAATGTTACTCACTATAACGGCTTTCCGGGAGGGCCTTCAACCGGTTTATTATTGGACTACGCATCTGGCTCGTCCACGTCCGTAACTGCAACCATGAATATGCTTAACGTGTTCGAACAATCAATGTGGGGCTCCATACCGAATGCGGGTACTGACGCGAATAATGTCTTCAGTGGTATAACAAACCTCAGCTCTGTCGCGTCATACGTGAACAATAATAGTGACTGGTTCTACGAAGTCACCTTTACCGGCCTCGATACCACAAAATACTATGAGTTTGTGACAACCGCAAACCGTAATGAATCTATTTATGGTGGTGAAGGCACTGACTCAAGATGGACGAAATTCAGCATCTCGGGAGCTGATGCTTTTATCAATTCCAGCAGCACGGGCGTTACGGAAATAACTCCCGATGCTCTGCAAATGAACACTGGTTACAATACAGTCAATGGTTATGTTATTGAATGGTCAGGCATTTATGCTGCTGATGGAAGCTTCACAGTTCGTTCTGAGAATGTAGGTGCTGCCGGCCCTGGAAATCCTTATAAATCCTACGGTATTCAGGCCTTCAAATTAACAGAGGCAGAACAAATACCTGTAGTCCCGGAGCCGATAAGTTCTGTACTTTTTATTGCGGGAGGGGTAACATTAGGACTTAGACGTTTCAGGAAAGTAACGAGAAATTAGCTGGAAGCAACACAATACTTACTCATCAGAGGCCTGGTTATTCCGGGCCTTTTTTGTGACCGTTTTCCTTCATTGCGCAGCAAAGATAAATAGATAGAGCATAGTTATTGATATTGATCAATTCCATAATCATGATGGCTGTTTCTGTTCTGTGAAATCTTCCATCTTTTCATTTTCTTTTGCGGCTCTTTCCTGTTTTCATGTACATTTTCTACTTTCTTTTCATAGCCCTGCAAGCTTTCTACAAGGCAATTCAGTACATTAGTTGAAATATCAATAATCTGATTTTTTGAAAAGCCTTTTTTCCTTAAAATCCGGTAAAATACCTTTGCAACAACACGTGCTCCCTTTTCAGTATCTTTTGCTGCAAGATCAATTATTTTTTCAAAATTTGAACTATTCATAGTCCCTCCCTCTATGACACGCATTTGAAAGAAAAAGAAAAAAATTATTAATTTTGTAATTGTGATTTGTAGTTATTTGAAAGATCCTACCTTTACATAATATCACAGAGTAACTTCAAATTCAATTCAATTATGTATTGAATTACTTATTAACGGTTGTATGCTTCAGTTAAATACTCGAAAAAAGCAATTAGTCTCTAAATCTTATATTCAAATCTTTATCCTAATATGCAATTGGAACTGGACAAACTCCCCGATAAATAACTTTATTTAATTTCTCATAGTATAGGATGAAATATGGGTTTGATATCAGAAATAGTGATAACATAAATAAAAGCGAATGCTGACCCAGTTAGGGGACATGACTGGATTTAAAAGATTGGGCTCTTAGTTGGGTAGGATATTCCTTTTAAACCAGGGGCCAGCATTCTCTCTTATGTCTTATTAATTAATGATAGTTCTATTTGAACAGATTATTCTATGACAAATATCATATTAATATTCTGTAATTTTTTTATTGAATTCTCTGAGAATCGTTCTTTTAAGAGTGCGTTATTTCTGCTGCCAATTAACCTATATTTTTCATCAAATTACCGCTCTATCAGAAAACCAGTCCCGGCATGCTTCGGGGCATGATCCAACTTAAAGCTGACTTAAGTCCCATTTTCTGAGGGCCTCTTTTATCTTGTCTACTTTCCTCTTCTCATTAATTGCCTTCACTATTTTCCTGTAGTTGGAAATATCACCGTAGAGAATACAGCCTGAAAGCTCATTGTTATTAATAACAAGTTTCCTGTAGCTGAATTTCTCTTTATTTTTATCAATAATGGATTCACATTTACCATCAGCATCAATATCCCCGGCAGCCGCAAGATCAACTCCTACCACCTTAAGAACATTCGACATCGTCGTCCCCTCATAGACAGTGTTTCCGCCCGCCATATTGATACCAGCAACTTCTCCCTGCTTCTGAGATGCGGGCCAGATGCCATAAAACTGCTCCCTGTGCTCAATAAGGTCCCCAGCGGCAAATATATCTTCTGCTTCAGTTTCCATCCTGTCGTTCACGACTACGCCCTTGTTAATGGTCAGACCGATCTTCTGTGCCAATCCCGCCTGCGGTCGTACCCCGGCAGAAATAATTACCAAATCCCCCTCTATGTTTGTCCCGTCCTCAAGGACTACTCCCGCTGCCTCTTTGTCTCCGGCTATCTCTTTTGTCTTGGCTCCA
>CAMYJJ010000245.1 GCA_947258735.1 Thermodesulfovibrionia bacterium
TATATTCAGGAAATGATAGGGGGTCAGGGCTCGACAAACGACAAATCAGGTTCTTAATAATTCTTGAATGTCGTTTGTCGAGCCCCGACCCCTTATCCGTTATTTTAACTTTCCTTTGCCAGGGAATCTTTCTTCTGCATCTTTCAGGTAATTTCTCTTCCATGCATGCAGCATGTTCTCATGAATCCCCAGGTTCCTCGCCACTTCTGCAACTTTGCGCCCCCCCTCGGTTACCATTCGTACAGCTTCTTCCTTAAACTCCCTGCTATACTCTCTTCGATTCTTGCTTTCCATTTCGCACCTCCAAGTTTAGTATTTTAACCTAACTTTTCAGTGTGTCCGCTATTTCGGGGGAACTTCATCTCCTTAAATTTTTAATTAGTTAGAATAAATTAATGTAAGAATGAAAGATGCAGTGTCTATCATAGTGTGATTTTGTTATAATTCATAAGACATTAAATTCAAAGGAATATTGGTAAATGGCTAAGATATTATCACTAAAAGATATCATGCGTATTTTGAGAGCAAATAGGGATATTTTGTCTGAGGAATATGGCGTGACTGAAATTGCTGTCTTTGGATCTTATGTTCGCAATGATCATACGGGTAGAAGCGATATCGATGTATTTGTCGAGCTTAAGCCAAAGTTTAGAACCTTTGATAATTTTATGGATCTTAAATTTCATCTCCAGAAGATTACTTCAAAAAAAGTTGACCTCGTCATAAAAAACTCTATAAGAAAAGAGTTGAAGCCTGCTATCTTTAAGGAAGCAGTCCATGCCTGAGAGAGACTGGACGTTATTTCTAAAAGATATCCAAATGCACGCGAAGAGAATCCACACTTATACGAATGCCATATCTATGAAGGAATTTTTTAAGGACAGCAAGACCTATGATGCTGTCATGAGAAACATACAAATTATAGGCGAAGCAATAAAACACTTACCTGTTGATGTTCGTAAGGAGTATAAGAATATTGATTGGAAAAAGGCTGCAGGATTAAGAGACATTGTTGTTCATGAGTATTTTGGTATTAACAAAGAAATTATCTGGGATGTTATACAAAACAAAATCCCTGAACTCGAAAAAGAAGTTAAAAAGATTTTGAAAGACGTAAACAAAAAGTGACTTCTGATAGCGAAAACCGTGAACACACCTTGAACGCTCTGATTTATAAACATAATTAAATGAAATAAATCAATGAGTTAGAAGGTCTGGATCAGGGTTCGATTCCCGGTGCCTCCACCACATTAGTGTTTGAAACAATTATTTGAAAATGAGTTTTTAAGGCATGCTGTAAATAAGCCGTGAACAGGTCGTATGCAACATCAGTTTTTAATCAGTAACTTCAAATTATAACTAAACCTACTCTTGCAGTATTTCCATCAGGTCTTCAAAATTATCAAGTGCAGCATCGATAAGTACTATGGAATATTTTTTGTTGTGCACCCCGCCGCCATACTCCACAATGCGTAAATTTTCCTGACCCTCGTTAAACATCACCTTTGCCATACGTAATGTATCATCAGATACATTGCCTTCTGATTCAGCAATGGCGACTTCTGCCTCTTTCTCAACTCCAAGAGCGTATTGCAATTCTTTTTTGGTCGAATCTTTCCAGTCCTTCACCATCTCAGCATGTTTTTCAGTATGACATGCAACGCATGACTGTGCCGATCCATGAAGGACTTTTTCCCCATTTATCATACGTTCCTCAAGATGACAGCCGATGCAATTTGTTTTGACATCATACATGAGACTTGAGGCTGTTTCAGTATTAACTCTTTTTTCTCCGACCAGAAGCTGTTTTTGATATGTATGGTGATCAGGGTGACAGACAAAACATGCCTCTCTGACCGGGTCCAGAAATTCAACCTGTTCGTGCCGGATCGGCCTGTGACAGTCAAAACATCTTGCCTTCTGTTCTGCAACATGGGTCTGATGCATGAGTTTCCTGTCATAGGTTTTTTGTAATGTTTCAGGAGTATCATGACAATTTGAACACGATTCTTCCTTGATTTCCCCTTCACCCTGAACCAGTTCGTAATGGCAGCTCTGGCACGGGACGTTTGCTTCTTCAAGACTCTGATGAGTGACAGCCTTTTCTCCGGGGTTAAGCTCTTTCACCTGTTTTTGAAGGGGAGCTGTGGGGATTTCATGACAAAGTGAACATGTTGCCCTTCCCTCATTGAATTTCTCATTCTTGAAATGACAGAGGAAGCATGCATTCTCAGATATTTCGAAATGTTTATCAGCTGTTATATGCTGGTGACATACTTCACAATGAAGGGTCTGCCCCTCAATCGCTTTATCAAAATGTGTTTTATGAATATATGATATCTTTTCTCCAAACTCATATTTTTTTTCGTTCAATGTTTGCTTTGGATGGCATGCAGATGCGATACAGCTGAGATCATCGATTACTGCAGGCTTTCGCACTGTTTTATCTGCTGAGTAAAAATACGTAAACAGCTGGGCCAACCCTTTGAATTTGACCCTTATAGAGTGCTTTTCTCCGGGGGAATAATGGCATTCAACACACTTAACGTCCTTATGGCTTGTTGATACCCAGGAGTCATAATACTTCTTCATTATGTGACAGGAACCGCAGAAATCAGGCTGAGAGGTATAATGCTCAGCAGTAATAACTCCAATTGCAGCGATGGCTATGATGACAATTAATATGAGCAGCAATGTCTTTTGCATTGCCATATAGTATCACATTACGTTCATTCAGTTTTACTCTGGTGTGCATCATTACTATCTGAAATCTCAGAGGTTGATTTCTTGAAATTCCTTATTGCCTCTCCTATTCCACTGCCGAGTTCAGGCAGTCTGGAAGCGCCGAACATTACGACCACAATGACCAGAATGATAATCATTTCTGTAATTCCAAGACCAAACATGTTTTTCTCCTTTCTTTATAGATTACAGCTTTCACTAAGCTTATTCAACGTTATATATGTAAGGCTTTTCCGGTTATCCTGCTTCTGCGATGTACCGGTTAATGTCTTCCATATCTGTCTGAATAAAACTTTTCGTCAGTCTGGCCATTTCACGATAAAACGACAATTCCGCGTCAGCTGTGATTTCATCACAGAATTTGGGGACCCATTTCATGATATGGTCTTCCATGAACATTTTTTCGATTTTCAGATAGTGCAGCACATCTTTTTCACTGTCCTTGTCCCATGCCTCTTTTTCTTTTGAAATAATTTTCTGCATTAACTCCAGCTCCACACTGATATGGTCAGGGATACTCGTATCTGTTTCCTTGTAATGTAAGCCGAGTGACTCGACGAATTTCTTTACTTCGACTGTAGATGCACCCCAGTGCCTGCCCCAGTCCCCGTCATCTCTTTCATAATGAATAGACTCATGAGGAGATATGTGCTTCCCGGGACCTAAAAACAGCCTTGTATACTCTTCTGCATACTCTTCGATGAGTTTATCGTCCGGCGCTGAAAAAAACTCATCACTGAAATGTACCTTCATGTCGGATAAGACCTCTCTAAATTCAGGGGCCTTTATCCGGGAAAGCATATCATGGGTCAGCTCTTTCCGGAAGACCCTGGCCAGAAAACCATAAATGCTGATCCGCTGGGATGCCTCTTCAGTCATGTCTTTTAATTCTGCATTTGTGTTCATATTTCATGTATCCTCTCTCAAATACTCGCTCAATTATCATGATTTTCATTCATTATCTAATATAAATAGAGTCTGTCCATAAGCACATACACTGAGCTGTCATTCCCGTAATCTGTTGAGCGGGAATCCAGTTTTTAAATAACTTCTGGATGCCCGACTATTGACTTCGGGCATGACAAAAGTAAAAAAGAAACTTTATGGACAAACACTACAAAATATTTCATGCTTTCACATAAAAAAGGTCCCCCCTTCCGCCCCTTTTAAAGGAGCGGAGAGGGAGGTTTTTTAGCTTATGCTTTTCTTACCTGTACAACCGTGTCGTTCCAGCGCTGGAATCCGCTGAGACGGTCACCTCTGTTCGGGATTACCTGGTTGGGGTGAGATCCGTGCCATTTCCAGTGGATATTCTTGTCGTCCGGATCATTCCTGCCATCTGGGGCACGTTTCCCGGAAGCGTATCTTCCGTACTGTTTATGACCCATATGGTGTGAGATGTGGATATGACCCGGCTGCGCGTTCTCTGTCACGTGGGCATACGACTCCATTTCTGCTATAGAGGACTTGACCTTGATCTTGTCGCCGTCACTTATTCCACGCTTCGATGCGTCCTTCGGATTTATCCAGGCATGGTTGTTCGGGTAGATCTCTGTCAGCCACTTGTTGTTCTGGGTACGGGAATGGGTCTGCACACATACCTTGTAGGTGGTAAGGTGCATATCATCCGGTCCCATGTTCTTCTGGTTCGGCGCTGCGTGCCACTCAGGAAGTGCATTGTATCCTTTATCTACCAGAGGCTGTGACCAGAGTTCCATGTAGCCTGACTTGTTGATCTTGTCCGGTTTGAACCCTGCAAGGAGCTTGTCACCCATCTTGGTGGCAACATAGTACTTGTACGCATTCTTGGTCTTAAAGTAGCTCTTCCCATCTGCATGGGCCTTCTTGGCGTTCCAGTACACACCGGCCTGTTCATCATAGACCACACCGTCTTCCTTGATCGCACTTTCAGGGACCTCTTTCTTGTAGCTGTAGTACTTCTTCCCGCCTGAGCTATGGACGCCGTGCTTTGCCATGTAATCCCAGCCCCCTGCCTCCTTAACACCCGGGGTCTGGTTAACGGTCTTCTTCACA
>CAMYJJ010000246.1 GCA_947258735.1 Thermodesulfovibrionia bacterium
TTTGTTGTGGTCGGATCCCAGGACATAACAATATTATCAGCATCGACAAGTGTTGTATCAGGTATTTGAACAGTGATGATTACTTCGTTGGAGTATATGCTTTCATTTTCTGATGAGTCGTAGGCTGTTACAGTTCCATACCACGTGCCCGGTTGAACGTTTTGAATGACATATGTGGTAACATTGCCGACATCTATATCATAGGTATAATTACGTGAAGAGGGACCATAATAGATCACATACCCTGCCAGGTCAGTGAGGGGAGTTCCATCTGCATTTGTTGTGGTCGGATCCCAGGACATAACAATATTATCAGCAATGAGATTAGTATCGGCAAATACAATAATCACAAATATAAATATTCCTACATAAAGGCACCGGTGTTTGAAATTATTCATACAAAATTTATCCTCCTCTTAACATTAAAAAAAAATTTCATTATAAGGGAAACGGGCTGTCATATCATAGATTACATTTAGAGAAGCACTGTTCTTAGACAACTGGTTAATTTTTGCAAATTTATTTATAAGGATTCTTGCTTTTATGATAGATGGTTATCCAAGGTTTCCCTTTTCGCGAACCTTAATAGGTTACATAATAGCAACTATGGTGCCAACAAGGAGAATGTTTCATAACTATTTGAAATTAATTATTTTTTAATCGAGAGTTACTGATCAGTTTTCTCATGATATGTCTCGTTCTGAATGCTATTTCATACACCAATCAGGGAAATGCTGATCGAATTTCAATAGATAAGAAGTAACATTAGTAACTTGAGGAATTTGCAATCAAATATGGATTATTGATACGCGGAAGTTATCTGAACTTGTAAGGGCCCTTGAAAAGCAAGATAACTGATTATCAATAAAATTCAAACTGGGACAAGATTATTAACTTGAGGGGAATGTCCTCAGGCTTAGGCTTGAAGAATCACTATAGATAATCGAAACAGTTTGGCAAACACAGTAAAACCACACTTTGTTCCAGTTATCGTCAGAGTTCTATGCTATCCAATATAAAGGCTGCATCTAATTATAAATAAAGTGAAGGGACTGTAGATATGAAGATTACTGGTTAAAAGATTGAGTGATGCAAACAATCAAACCGGCATTATTATCAGGAGCCGAGGGGAGGATTTTCCCAGCCCGCCTCTGATATATGCAATGCCCTAGGTCACATGGTTATGATCAGGACTGAGTGGATAGATTAATCAATAATCATAATCAATATCTTCCACTTCACGGGACCCACGTCATTGCTCCGTTTACCGTAAAACCATAATTTTCCAGATTATTAATAACTTCGCCTGACTCAATGGTTAAACTTTGTCCTGAATTAACCACAATGTCACAGGTAACGATATAGGTGTTTCCAGACGTCCATGTGCCAGAAACATCACCGCACACATCTGATGTAAATTCATCAATACCGCTTATAACAATGGAAAAAGCCTGACTACTGGCCAACGTTCCATCATGATCGACTTCAATTGTGTAAGTTCCAGCTGTAGGGGTTTCAATATAAACCTGCTCTACATTATCAACATCGTTTTCGCTGCTATTTGTAGCAGCGTTAGTTGGATTGCTTTTGTCCAACTTCCAGGGATAGTAAGTTGTACCGTTGTTGGTAACCCGCAGGTCAAGATCATTGACTAGCATTACATCAGATGGATCGAGCGCTGGTAAAACTGGTGTCCCGGTAGGGTCAGTCCAGACGACAGTAACGACTAACGGCGCCGGATTACTCCCTGCTACAGTCACAACGCGTGTGTAAATGGCCCCATTTGATAATGTTTGTTCATCAATTACATTCTGGCTGTTATCTTCTGATATTTTATTTGCGGCTTTTTGGGCATTCAGCAGACCCCAACCAAACTTGTAGTCAGGCCCCATGGCGTCTCCACTCTCATCAGCGGTATGAATCACTAATGCTTTGAGGGTAGCGGAACGCATGGAAATGCCGCTGTGAGTGTTTTGATAATGCTGTTGCAGTAACGCTAAAGTTCCCGTGACATTTGGAGATGCCATTGATGTGCCGCTCATGGTTGTATAGCTTGAATCGCCAGCGGCACTGGTAGAATAGAGACCAATGCCATTTCCCACGATATCCGGCTTGATTCGTCCATCATCCGCTGGGCCCCAACCGCTGAAATAACTCATTACAACATCAGAAGGCAAGGCATAACTTGAAACGTCGCTGACTGCGCCAACGGTCAACACATTTTTTGCAACACCGGCAGCGCCAATGGTATCAAAACCCCCGTTATCGAAACCATCGTCATAGTGGGTATCGGTATACGATCCGCTAAAATTGTGTGAATGTGGCGTGCCGGACGCTGGAGCGTAATCGTTCCTATTGTTTCCCGCTGCTTTTACGATCAGGTAATATGGCGCGTTATAAGCGATATCATCCCAGTCTTGCGCTTGAGTGTCATAAAAACCGAACCTGTATGCTTCATTTGGATCTATACTTGTATCGCCAAACCAATGAGAACTTCCATACCATCCTGTTATATATTCATACGAATGATTGGAAACTTCCATCCCGCCTGGGCCTGCTGCTGCCATTTCCGACTTATCACTATTCCAATCGTATGCCTTAAGGTCCGACTGATAAGCCATACCCTTTGCATACGCGTCAACGCCGGAAGCAATGATGGTTCCAGCAACATGAGTCGAATGATTACTGGTGGAGGCGGGGCTATCCACTTGAGTCACCCGGGTGGGACTGCCGAACTCCTGGTGAGTTGATCGAACAGCGCCGCTATCCCATTCACCAACTTTGGTATATCCGGAACCGGTTAAACTAAAAGGAATTGCCCAGAGCTTGTCTGTGCGGGTGCTTATAGCCGCATTCGAATTTACAGTAATGTAGTAAAGAGGTACTCCATTTTCAGTCTTCTGGATCTCAATGATAGTGCCATCAGGTAACTCTTCACGAACAGCCAAGTTGTTAGTCACGGCAAAATCAATGGCTTCTTCCTTCTCCCTTGCATATATTTGTTGAAATTTTTCAGCCATATCAATAAGTTCTACTGTATTTGTTGCTGTCTGGGCAAAGCCTACTTCATCACAGAAGAAAAAGAAAAGAGCCACAAAAAGCAATACAAAGAATATTTGTGGTTTTATAAGTATATTTATGAACGAGGTATTCAATATTCTGCCCTCCATCAATTCCCTTTTGTAATTATTGAAGCGCCACTAAAATCATGATTATGCCATTCTTTGCATCCAGTGGTTGCAAAGCCTTTCCTATTACAGCGCCAAAGCTTTTTCCCCTGTCAGTGGCTTTCATTGCATAACCAGGCGTATTTGATGTAGTAAGTAAGTCACCAATCTCGATCATACCGTTTTCGGCGGTGACCTTGCACAGAACACGGCCTGCAAGTGCCAGCGGTTTATCGGATGTACCGTCACTGCGGCCCCCGGCAATATACCCTGCCTGCTTCTTGCTAGATACGATACCGGCAACCAGGGTATCATATTCCATAATTGACTTTTTTACGTGGAGAGGATTATCAGGATCTATTATGACAACATCACCCATTTCCAACCCTTCTTTGTCTGTCATATCAAAAGGCTCGGCAATGTCATTGCCTTCAGCCCGGATTGTGCCGTTGACGTGGAGTTTATAGCCTGGGCTGGTCGTCCCAATTCCGACATTACCGCCATTATAGTAGGCTGAACTCCCTGTATCAATGAATGCCCCTGTCCCGGAGCCGATAGGCCAGCTTGTACGGCAGTCTCCTGAAATGCAGAGTTGGGCAGCATTGGCATTACCGCTTATATCCAGAAGATACCCCGGACTCAATGTCCCGATTCCCACATTGCCTGAATTGTAATAAATATCAGTGCCGCTCTGGGACCAAAGACCGCCACCACCGCCTGTAGAAGCAGTGGTCTGCAATGAACCATCAGGAAATCTCACCCCCCCGATAGTAGAATAAATTGTCCCTGCAACAGTTAATTTCTCTGAGGGGCTCACATCCCAGATGCCAACATTCCCATTGTTTTTAACAATAAATAAATCACCATCTTTATCATCAGTAGAACTTAACATAAATAAATCATTTAACCCTCCATCAGCACTCACTTCAAGTCGGGCATCTGGTGTCCAGTCTGCCATCCCAATTATGCCATCATTATATATTCTTAACTTGCCTGCCCCATTCAAGTAGATTCCAAGCCCTGCTCCGTCTTTTAAAAAATCAGCATATGTCCCTGAAGAAGTTTGCTCAAGTCTCAAATCTGGATTTAACGGACTTGATACATGCAGAATACGCTCTGGATTCGCTGTTCCTATCCCAACATTACCTTGCCACATTATTACATCGCCTGAGAAATATGCAGCAGCAGCCCCACCATTTGCAGAAGCAGATATACCATAAGATCCAGCTGATCCATCAGTAATAAAATTACCTCCCACATTACTACCACTACCATATACGCCTATCCCTGTAGCACCTAGAATCCCTTTTCTACTCCAATCAGAGTCATTAACATTAACGGACCCCCCTTCCACATTTAATTTACTAACTGGACTTGATGTTCCTATCCCAACATTACCATCGAACCTTGCGCCTCCAGATGCAACCCAAAGTCCCCAATTATCTCCGGATGCATTGTCTGCATAACTATAGAGGCCGACATTTGTAGAGGTGGTCGGGTTTCTTTGGACAGGCAAAAGCGATTTATAAGTGATAAGCTGCCTGTTCATATTGCTGCCTGCTTCTGAGGCAGTGTACTCCAGTAAACCTCATCTGGTGTCCTTCGG
>CAMYJJ010000247.1 GCA_947258735.1 Thermodesulfovibrionia bacterium
ATCCTTAATCCATTTCGAGTATGCAGAAGTAAGAGAGTCCCATGAGTAGGGTTGTGTCATTTTTTCTGCTAGGTTAGAATCAAGGCTTTTTTCCTTCAGTATTTGGGGACGTTGTTGTCTCCTTGAACTAATTCACAGTTAGTTAATGAAGGCAACAACGTCCCCAAAATTAAGAATGTATATGGACAAATGTAGAATTGTAGGATATATTAACTGATGCCGGTTGCTCTTAGATATAAGGGGTATCGCTTTCTTTTTTTCTCTAACGAAGGAGATCCTCCTGAGCCACTACATGTCCATGTAAGAAAAGGGGAGCACATTGCAAAATTCTGGATTGAGCCAACTATTTGTTTGGCAGAATCATACGGGTTCACTTCAGGAGAATTGAATGAATGTGTTAAAGTAATAGAAAAGAATAGAACATTAATTAAGAGGTCATGGGATGAACATTTTAGCAATTAAACCTTTAGCAAAAAGTCTGAGCTTTGATAAAACCAATATGTGGGTTGAACTGGCTGACGGTCGAAAACTTGCAGTTCCTCTTGCTTATTTCCCTCGTCTTCTTCATGCAACAACAAAGCAGAGAGAAAAATATATAATCAGCGGTGGCGGCTCCGGACTTCATTGGGACGGCATTGATGAAGATATCTCCGTAGAAGGATTACTAATGGGGATTTGGGACAGAACCCAAACATCAAAAGCCGGACATGAGGCAAATACAGAATAATACGCTGAAGGTCTCTGAAAACAATATCTTTCACTTTGTTGTGGAAGAACTAACAATCCCTGTGGTTCAATCCTCTAACAGGCCATACTGAAACCATCCCAAGGTATTCATAAATTATCAGCGTATTAACAAATAAAATCTGCACGGCAATGAACGACCATGAAGCAGTGCTTAGAGGAATTCTATTGATAAAAATAATGAACTTGGACAACCTTTATGTTATAGATTTTGCTTGAATTCCGTTCAGATCATCACGCAGAAGATATGGCAAAGGTCTGAAAGTGTGGGTTCTCTTATTAAAAATCACCCTTAATCCATTTCGAGTATGCAGAAGTAAGAGAGTCCCATGAGTAGGGTTGTGTCATTTTTTCTGCTAGGTTAGAATCAAGGCTTTTTTCCTTCATGAGTGTATCCTGTAGCCGGGACTTAAAGGTACCGTCACTATATAAGTATTTCCTGGGAAATAATTCCGGATAAGAAAGGCGGTCTGGCAGAAGCGGTCTGCAGCCGGCCCGGACTGCTTCGATAACAGACATTCCAAAAAATTCATGATTTGCAGTTGAGATAATAATATCCCCCTGTGTAAGCCATTTTTCATAATCACGCCTTAATTTGACATATCCGAAGTGTAGAATATTTTTAGCCAGTTTTTTTTGCGCCTGCTCAAATACCGGGGGATGGTCCTTAAATGATTCTCCTAATACAATAAGTCTGAAATCAATCCCTGTTTTATCCAGATCAAAAAGCGTTTTGAAAAAGAGTTCCGGGTTCTTGTCGTGTTCCCAACGATGGTTCCACAGGATAACCGGAGGTCCTGTCCTTTCAAGTTCAGCTGCATTGTCTATCATCGAGAAATCCATGCCCGGAGGAATGATTGTTGCCTTTGAAGTAATTTCCTGTATAGGATCGTTCAGTTTCAGGTCATATGACTTCTTCAACAGACTCTTTATGCCTGTTATAAATGTCTCAAAATTATATGTTGAGTTAAAGGCGGTCCGGTCTGAAGCCAGTGCAGTAGTTGCATTGGTAAGGGCAAAGTGTACGTCCCACTCATTTTCGATCTGCACAGGATAGGCAAACTGGTTTTCATGAAAGTAGGTCAGCACAGGTACCTGCCTGACCCATTCAGGGGCAAGCCCCCTGAATGCGGCAACATCCATGAATGTAGAGCAGAGGATCCGATCAAACCTTTCTCCTGACCCTTTTAGTTGCTCGGCATAATAAGGGGCTGAAAGCCTCATGCGCCACTTCCACTTGCGCGCCGGGAGAGACAGAATAGTAAATTCAAATGGAAGGTAAGTGCTAAGCCCTTTGAGGAATGACCTGTGAGACCCTCCAAAATACGGCTCAAGCACGAGGACCCTGAGAGACGTGCCGGATGATTTTTTCATAATGCTCACTATGCTATTAAAGTGAAGCGACAAATAGCAAACAAAAGACATGAAAAATTGATTCATTACTGATATATTAGACATGTGCAATACTCGGGAGCATACACGGCACGGATAATTTCCGTAATCATCATTGTCATCGTAACGGGATGTACGACCATCGTTGCTCCGCCGCAACAGGTAAGTGAATACTGTAGACGCATCTCAGGTGCGGACAACATGCATTCATCAGGAACAATGGCCTGTATGGACCAGGAAATGCATGCAAAAGAGAAATTGTCCGGTATGACAATCCCCTGGGAGGTAGAGAAGTACTGCAGAGAGATAGCTGAAAAAACGGGAGGCAGTTACCAGGTCATGCTCACCTGTGTTGAGGAAGAAATGCGGGAATAGGTGTGTATCACTTGTAAAGTGCAGGCATTAAAAACCGGTATCTCATGTAAATAAGATTTTCATTCAAAAAGGATAGAAGGGAGATAATGAAAAAAGTTATTATTCTGATAGTGATGTTACTGTTTATCTGTGCTCCAAAAATAACTATGGCCGATGGAAATTTTGACCAGCATTTCACCTTATCATTACTCTTCGGGGCCATAGGAGAAACTCTTGTTCATAGCCGGGACACATTTAATGCTCCGACAAAAATTCTGGCAGGGCTTGTTATAGGATCTGTACCCGGCCTGATAAAGGAAATCAGTGACGGTAATGAAAGCGATAACCATTTCAGTGAAGACCAGATGCTGTATGATGTCATGGGCTCTACTGTCGGATCATTTATTGCCTACAAATACAACAGCAGGACAAAGGTCAAGGTCTCAGGAAGAGATGGTGGTGCACTCTTCTCCTTGTCTTACAGGTATTAATCATTGTCCCATCTGTTGCCCGGAATGTACAGTTGGCCCCTGCAGGAAAAGCCTGTTTTTTCCGCTCTGTAAGTTCTTCCTGACTTAAGGATACGTTATGTATACCTGATCTATTTAGTATATTATGGCCTCCTGCTTACATCATATCTTATTTTCCCTGCACATCCCGTACAGACATATTTGACACCTGCTGTAGTTGTTATACAATTGAAGTAAGAGATACTAATCTTTATTTCAAAACAGGTACATGCAGGTGCTTCGAAAAACATTCCATGAGTTCAGAGCACTAAAAATCAGTTTAAGCCTGAAATTTATCATCGGAACAGGTGTTGTCCTGATTCTGGCGATGACTCTTTCAACAAATTATATTACAGGGAAAGACAGGGACCTTATTATTGAGCAGCTTGACATACAGGCAAAGACCCTGTTTTCCCAGATCGTACTTACAAGGAAATGGATAGCTGACCACGGCGGTGTTTTCGTTGAAAAACTGCCCTGGAATAAATCGAGTCCTTACATTAGGGACTCAGAATTGATTGATAAAGAGGGCAAGAAGTATATCAAGGAATCTCCTGCCATGGTGACCAAGCAGCTTTCCCGTTATGCAAAAGAAGAGGGGGCGTACTGGTTTAATATAACCAGCCTGAAACTGACAAACCCTGAAAATGCCCCTGATGAATTTGAAGAGGCGGCCCTGAATAAATTTGAGACAGGGATGGTCGAGGAGGAATCAAGGGTAGAGGAAATAGACTCCTCTTTTTATTATCGATACATAGCCCCATTATATATTGAGCAGTCATGTCTCCCCTGTCATGCCCATCAGGGGTATCAGGTTGGTGATGTGAGAGGTGCGCTCAGTGTTTCAGTCCCGATGGACCGTATCCTTTCGATGATCAACTCTGAAAAAAAGACAATGGTGATCGCCAGCCTTGCCACAATTTCACTTCTCATGATCGTCCTGTATATTATGATGAAAGAACTGGTACTCAGACCTGTGCACCACCTGAAATCATCAATAGGAGATTTTTCCCGTGGCAACAGCAGAGAAACAACCGTCATAAAGACAGGAGATGAACTTGAGGACCTGAGCAGTGCTTTTGTTGACATGTCCAGATCACTGAGAGAGTACCACAGTGACCTGGAGGACAAGGTAAAAAAAGCGACACAGAGCTTTGAAGAGGCAAATGAACGACTTGCCGAACTTAACGAAAAAAAGTCTGATTTTATAGCCAAAATATCACATGAGTTAAGGACCCCCATGACCTCGATTAAAGGGGCGATGGATTACATAACAGCCAGAATCTTGAAAATTACAGAACAGGGCAGGGACAGGGATGAGATTGTTGAGTTTCTTGATGTGTTAAAAAATAACGCAGACAGGCTTACGCGTATGGTCAATGATACCCTTGATCTTGAGCGTCTAGAATCAGGCATGTTTGACCTGCATATTGATCATGTAGACCTGATATCCCTGATCAAGGAAGTAATAGTATCATTTCAGTCTATAACGGAAGAACGGAACATTACGTTTAACATAGCAGCAAAGCCTGAAATTATCGTGAATGCTGATGAAGACAGAATAAGGCAGGTGCTGATTAATCTCATTTCAAATGCCATTAATTTCTGTCCCGATGAGTCACATATTGAGTTTGAGGTAACAGAGGCAGTAGAAAAAGTCCAGCTCATTATTAGAGACAAGGGGCCGGGCATTCCTGTTGAGGTCAGGGACAAAATATTTGACAAATTCTATACCATAGGAAAAAGAAAAGGGACAGGTCTGGGTCTTGCCAT
>CAMYJJ010000248.1 GCA_947258735.1 Thermodesulfovibrionia bacterium
TTTCCAGGGACAACTGGCCTGAGCAATGGTCCAAAGTAAAAAAAATGAAAGCTTTTATTCACACGTCTCATCACAGGCGGAAAGACGGAACAATTTTTCCGGTAGAAATTTCTGCCAATTACATTAATTATGAGGGCAGGGAATTCAGTTGTGCATTTGTACGGGACATTACACAGCGCACAGAAGCGGAAAAAGAGATGAGGGAAAGTGATAAGCGCTTCAGAGATATTTTTGCTGCGGTAAATGACGCTATTCTCATAGTTGACCCAGAGCGTGGACAGATTACCGATGTGAATGATATGGCTGTGCAGATGCTTGGCTATACACGAAAGGAATTCATTGGGATGTCCGTGCAGAAACTCCATCCCGGGGAAGTAGACCAGATAAATAACATAGTACAGGATGTCCTCAAGGGCGGACCTGTGTTAACAGATGAGTTCTCGTGCCTGAGAAAGGACAGGAACACTGTACCGGCAGAAATATCTTTTTCAACTGTCCGGCTGGAAGGCAAGACCGTGATTCTTGCAATGGTAAGAGACATTACAGAACGCATTCATTCACAGCGGCAGCTCATCGGTGCCATGGGGGAAATTGAGCAGCTTAAGAACCGCCTCCAGGCTGAAAACATATACCTGCAGGAAGAGATAAAGGTCCAGCATAATTTTGAAGAGATAATAAGTAAAAGCGATGTGTTTAAAAAGGTCCTGCAGAAAATCGAACAGGTTGCATCAACTGACGCATCGGTCCTTATCCTGGGAGAGACAGGTACTGGCAAGGAACTGATTGCCCGTGCCGTACACAACATTAGTGAGAGAAGAAACAGGCCGCTGGTTAAAGTGAATTGTGCTTCACTTCCTGCAAATCTTGTAGAGAGTGAACTGTTTGGACATGAGAAAGGTGCTTTTACAGGGGCACTCGCCAGAAAGACAGGAAGGTTTGAACTTGCACATGGAGGGACCATCTTTCTTGATGAAATAGGGGACCTGTCTCTGGATCTGCAGTCAAAACTGTTAAGAGTATTGCAGGAAGGTGAGTTTGAGAGACTTGGAAATCCCCGGGTTATTAAAGTTGATGTACGGATCATTGCGGCTACAAACCGTGATCTTGACAGGGCAATGCAAGATGGAGAATTCAGGGGAGACCTCTTTTACAGGCTGAATGTATTTCCGATATTTACTCCTCCGCTGAGAGAACGGAAAGAGGATATTCCTTTACTGGTGAAACATTTTATGAATAAGTACAGCAGGAGAATCGGCAAAAAAGTGGACAAGGTCTCACACCGGGTCATTGACATTCTCACACAGTATCACTGGCCGGGAAATGTGCGTGAACTGGAGAACATAATTGAACGGGCCGTAATTATCAGCCGTGCAGAAACACTTGAACTGGGAGACTGGGTGCCTGAGCGGGGCAGTCTGGTCGGGGAGGCACAACTTCAAACGCTCGAGGAGTTCGAAAGAAATTATATTCAAAAAGTGCTGGACCTTACAGGAGGACGCGTAAGCGGTGATAAAGGTGCAGCCAAAGTCCTGGGACTTAAACCAACAACTCTTGAAGCAAGGATGAAAAAACTCGGGATTGTTCGGAAAAAACAATAAGTCCCATTATATCGTAGTATTCCTGAAATATTGGGAATCCAATCAAAGCTTCCTCAACGTTTTAAACTATCTCAACATCGATTATTCACACAATGACAATCACTTGGACTCTTATCTCCAGTACGCAATGTGCTGGCACAGAGATTGCGTTTTATTAGACAAGAAAAACAGAAGGAGGATTTTATGTTTATATCATTTAACAAAAAAGAGATGACCGGGAGAATGACTCTTCTCAGAGTTGCCACGGCAGTTTTTATTCTGGCCCTGGCAGGTATTCCGGGTTCCTTGGCAGTTGCAAACGGGCAGGCCCATTCTTCAGGGTCCGGAATATCATGCGGACATGATTCCATATGTAAAAGTATTGAGGGTGAGGAGTTTGATCTCATTTTATACTCATCGCTCGGGTCTGAAACGGTCATTCTCTATAAAAGAGACAAAACTGGAGAAATAGTACCTCTTGTGCCGGAAGCATACTACACAGAAGCACGGGGAACGGTTAAGGATGCCATTTATTATCTGAGCAGACACAGTGACTATAACGGGTTCAGATTTAAGAAGGCCAGAAAATCAACAGGTTTTTTCAAAACCCAGGTTGTTAATGGTTTATATGTAGCAGTACCTGAGTACAGATTATCGAGCGATCACAAACCGCCTGAATACAGATTTTCTGAGAAGAATGGAAAATTGACAGTGCGTTTGACACCGATGATCAGAGACCCCAGTAACTGAATTCTCTTTTTTAAACGGATGGCAAGTGTGAAAGAATTTTCTATGAAAGAAGATAATACAGATGGGTTAAGCATTTCTGACAGCGAATTTGAAGATATGGTACTTAAAAACGATAAACCTGTATTACTAGAATTTGAAGCTGAGTGGTGCGGGTCATGTCACATAATGGGGCCTGTTTTAAAACAGGCACTGTCTGAATATGACGGAAGGATCAGGTTTTGCACAATAAACATTGATCAGAATGAAGCGGTAGCAAAGATGTATGGAGTGCGTGATGTGCCGACCCTGCTTTTCTTTAAGAACGGAGAATTAAGAGACCACTTTGTTGGAGCGGTTTCAAAAAGAATGCTGTCAGCACGGCTAGATGCATTACTGCAGAAAATATGATATTATGCTTTTACGTTGATTATAAGGACAATCATTGTAATGAATTATCTGACAGCTGCGTGGGAAGAACAGCGCTGTTTATTATCATCAAACCATAAAAAGAAAGGAGCTCGTTATGAGAAGACCAAGTTTCATTAGTAAAACAGTTTTATGTGTAATCTGTATGATGATGTCGTTTCTGATAATTTCATGCGACAGCATGAATATGAGAAAGGACACGGCCGCAATGGGAGGTGCTCATGCAGGACATGAAATGTCCATGCATCATCAGCATCAAATGCTTAATCATGCGTTTGGAATGGCCCTTCAGGGTTCCAATCTGGTCATGATCGGGCAGATGGATATGGCCCCTGGCCTGGATTCGTTGACCGTTGATCATGGCAGGATGATGCTGAAGAACGCCCGTGCAATGTGGAACGAGACGATGTCCGGGGACAGCATGATGCAGATGCATGCATCGGGCATGTCACCAGCGGATGATCCGGCCATGAAATACACACATGAGCTGGCTGAAGCACAGCTCAAGGTCATTGATATGATTGACAGACATGCAAATATGAAGTCCCACACAATGGGTATGCATCATCAGCATCTCCTGCTGAACCATGCTTTGAAAATGGCGGTTGAAGGAGCAGATATGGACATGACCGGCAGCATGGGTATGGCCCCGGGAGTGGACAAAAGTGCTATGGGTCATGGAAGCAAAATGATCAAGAATGCTGAAAAACTCTGGAATGATGTTATGTCGGGAAGTGACATGATGAAGATGCATTCAGGAGGGATGTCACCGGCCAAGCACAAGGGAATGGCATTTACCCATGAACTGGCCGAAGCCCAGCTGAAGGTGCTGGAGCTTCTCAAAAACATGCCGTAACAGAAAAGTAAAACCGTTACTCAAAAACAATGCAGGGTATATATGCCCTGCATTGTTTATGGAAGAGGAAAGTATGTCGTTTCATTTAATTTCTATAGTATCAGCAGCTGTTTCTGCTGTTTTTCTGTTTATGTCCTCAGGGAATGTTTTTGCCGACGACCTGCATGAGCATTCCTCTTCAATGCAGCAAAGGTCGTCAGAGATGCATGTCATGCATGATACGCATATGAGCGGTCAGCCTGCAGGCGTTATGGGCGCACACACACATCATCATGAAAAGGCATGGATGTTGACTTACCGGTATATGTAGCATGCAGATGCATATGCTGGGTGTTATGTTTGCTCCTAACGACACTCTGACGCTCATGGCCATGTTCCCGTATGTGAAAAAGGAGATGGACCATGTAGCAAAGGACGGAAGGACCTTCACCACTGAAACTGATGGTATTGGTGACATAAAAGCCTCTGCCTTATATCAGTTCTACAAAAGAGCTGGCCACTCACTTATAGCAAACGCCGGAATCAGTTTTCCATCCGGCTCGATAGATGAGAGAGGGGATACACTCATGCCCGATGTTAAGTTCCCCTACCCGATGCAGCTTGGCTCCGGTACCGTGGATCTGCTGCCGGGTATAACCTATCTGGGCAGCAAGGCTGACTGGTCCTGGGGGGGCCAGGCATTTGTCACGGTAAGGCTCGGTGAAAACGATAACAGCTATACGCTCGGTGACAGGGCTGATGCCACTGCCTGGGTAGTCCGTAACATGTCAGCATCATTTAGTGCTTCAGCAAGGCTGAACAGCTCTTTCTGGGCTGATATAGATGGGGCAGACCCTGACCTTGGAACGGTCTTTATTGTTCCAACTGCTGATCCGGACCTCAGACACGGGAAACGAGTTGATATATTGCTGGGATTCAATGCGACAGGAACGAAAGGAGCATTGAAAAATATGGTATTTCAGCTTGAAGGCGGCATTCCTGTCTATCAATATCTTGACGGTCCGCAGCTGGAGATAGACTGGATTCTTACTGCCGGCATTCAATGGATGAGATAAGAACAAGGTAAACACTGTAAGGCGGTCATCAACATGAATAATGAAAAAAGCATGATGTAATATGACAATGATGAAACTGCTTCGGAAAGATAA
>CAMYJJ010000249.1 GCA_947258735.1 Thermodesulfovibrionia bacterium
GCGGAATATAAGGGTAATCAGAAAGGCAGGGGTTTTTCTGCTGCCGCGAAGCCTTTCTTCTCTTGGGCCCGTATTTGATCATAAAAGTGTCATCAATTTTCTAGATAGGGTTCCAGGATTATCCCTTGCTGGTGCACACGCTTTTATTATAGTTGGAGAGAAATTGAACTATTGATTATGATATGTCATATTCAATAATAAGCTTATAACATGAAAGATATTAATCCGCTCCGGATTGTTTTAATGAGCTGTGCCGGTTCACCCCTGAGTGCTGGAGTGATCAATTATATTAGTGCTAGACGTCCAGAGCTGTTAAAAGAGATTGTAGCTGTTGTCCTTTCTAAACCTAGGCCGCGGCCAGACAAGAATAAATATTTTTCAGCTAGAAACAGTTTGTCTCAGCAAAGTTGGCTTAATGAAAAACTTCCACAACTTTCTATGGGAGTGCGTTGGAGGTTTAACGCTATTTTACAAAACAGTGGAAGGATATTATGGACTATTGCATCTCGATTCAAGCCAGTTCAGTACAGATATATAGAAGATTTTTGTAGTCAAGAAAAGGTGAACACATTCATAACCCATAATATTAACGGTGAGGAAGCGATTCAGTGGATGCGTTCTCAGTCTCCTGATATTATTGTAGTTACAACGTTCCATTATATTCTCAAAAGATCAGTTATTGATATACCAAAAATCGCTACGATTAACATACACTGCTCTTTGTTGCCTAAGTATCGAGGGGCTGATCCTATCAATGAGGCCCTTCGAGACCGAGTAGCAGATACTGGAGTCACTATGCACTTAGTTGACGAGGGTATTGATACCGGTGATATAGTGTTACAGAAAAAAGTACCGGTTGGAAATGCATCCTCGGAGGCCGAACTTCGACCTGCTCTGAGCCGTGCTGCAGGGCAACTGTTTCTTGAATGTATGGATCAAGCACGCAATGGCGAACTTCAAGGCCGTCCACAAGCAGAATAATATCAATAATGGAACAAAAGATTTATCATCGTGATCATTCATAAAATAAAACTTCAATTACAGGAATATGATTATGGAAAGTATTTCTTCCACTAAGAACTGGTTTGAGATCTGGTTCGATGCATTCGGGAATAATCAAGGAGGCATCTGGCATCCTGATAATATAAAGCCGAATCCTGGAATCCCCTATCAACGGGTTGAACAAATTGTGGGGAAGATAACGATTTCCACCGCGACTGGTGCGGTAAATTCCCATACACCCCGATACGACATCATGGGAACATTACGCGAACCCTGTTCAGTACTTAGACAAATGATGCGTGACCTTGATGTTTCTATGCTTACATTCCCATATATATCACTGCGTTCCAATCTGGGCGAGGCTCTGGATGGTTTAAAAAAGAAGCCGTTGTACCATCTCGATTTTTGTGAGAGCTCTCCGCATGTTAAATGTACAGGTTCATGGGACGATTACTGGGCAAGAAGGGGGAAAAAGAGTAGGCAGGAATGCATGCGCAATGAACGACGATTAAAGGAAAAAGATATGAAGTTTATTTGCCTGACATCTAAGGTTCAAGCAGAAGAAGTTCTGGATGAAGTATTAGAAGTTGAGGCTTCGGGCTGGAAAGGGAAGGACAGAACCGCAATACGCTATGACCCTGAAGCCCTCAGATTTTACAAACTCCTTGTATCTGCATGGGCAGACCATGGATTATTAAGGCTATTTCTAATTCGAAATAAGGTTGATGGTATTATTGCATTTCAGTTGTGTGGACTTTATAAAGGGGTTTTGAGTAGTTTGAAGATTGGATATCAACAAAAATTTTCCAAATTATCCCCTGGACAAGTATTACAGATGCAGACTGTCCGTTGGGCATTTGAACAGCCTGATGTTGAGATATTTGACATGCTGGGGCCGGCGACCCAGAGCAAATTGAAATGGTCCTCCGATGAAGAATATCTCTATACATTACGGGTATTCCGACCGAATATTCCGGGTTTAATTGCATGGATGCGGTTTTGTTGTGGACCAGCTATAAAGAAGAAACTATCACTTATAAAGACTGATTTTACCGGATCACAAAACCCCGTTTAAGATAAGAAGAGTTAAAAATTCTTGTTCATTTCTTCCTCAATCCTGCAGGAGGTGATGGTGATATGCTGTCAGGGGAACTGGAGGAGGATTTTGGCTTGACAGCAATAGAGTACATGCTGTATCCCGCGCCTTCATTGCCGCCGAGTATGACCGTCCCCGCTGGAAAATCCCTGGCATAGACACTCAGGGTCGAATCAGTTGTAACAATATCTTCCTTGGTATCAGTAAATAGGGCCATCCATGAAGGTTTCGAAATAATACGATAATCATGGGCAACATAAACAGTCACATTTTGATTGATATCAAAGGAAATAAATGATCCAATGTCTGATCCTTTGTCATCGTTAGCAGTCTTAATGTATGTTGCGTCTTCTAAATCTATTGGTACAGAACTAAAAGTAATAACACGGTCAATGTAGACTATGGAACCATCATGCAATCCGTCTGGCATCACTTCATAAAGACGTCCGCTTGATACGCTGAGATTGTTGATCACTAGTTGAACATCAAAGGTATACGTTGCCTGTGTATTTGGAGTAATTGTGTTGGGAGTTAAGGCACGATCCCTGATGTTATTTACAATCACTTTATACGTTGTCCCTTCTATATGGGGGGAGGTTGTTATAGTTACGGTCTTGTGATCCAATCCAAGGACAATTGATGAGATAGTGATGTTATTATTAATTTGATAATTGGATGGATTTATCGCTTCAGTTTGTTCAATTAATTCACTGAAGACCAAATGGACTTTAGTCGGATTACCATTAGAGCTCACTGAAGTGATGGTTGGCGGAGCAGTGTCTGCAAGGGTCGATTCCATGGTTAAAGTGCTTTTTGCTGATTCCAGGCCACCTCCATTAACTGCTGTCACCTCATATGCATATGTCGTTGATTCAGTAAGCTCTGAATCTGAAAAAGAGGTTGTAGTAGATTCACCAATGTTTGAGTTGTCCCGGTAGATAATGTATTTGGTTATTCCTGATTCTGAATCGCTAGATGCTTGCCAGGTTAAGTCTAATTGAGAAGAACTTATAGCTGAAATATTGAGAGATTGTGGCACGGTTGGAGCCGAGGTATCCATCACGATCGGTTTTCTGTCTAATTTAAGCTGCCAACCGGAATTATTGCCTTCTCCTGAATAGGAACCACGGAAAGTTCCATCATGTAAAATGCCGTTGAAATCTTTATTCCAGTCAGTAAATGTACTGAAAGAGCTCTGATCAATCAGAGTACCTTTTAACATTCCCTGTTTTGGATATAAATCTAAATCAGTACCCGGCTGTCCGAACGGATAATTTACATAATTAACTGCGTTTAGATAAGAATCAAAGATATTATCTCTTTGATCGGCAGCACTAATAGGTATATCAGAAAATACAGCATTCCCTATCACAATCTGCTGAAAGCTGGGATCCCCCCCGCTCACAAAAATACCCCGGTTTTTTGATACGACGGTATTATTAAATATGCGTATCTTTTTTGGAAGATCATGATGTGGTCGTATGTAGATAGCGGCATAAGCGCTATCCAAGCTGTTTACAAGAAGATTATTATAAAAGGCTATGTTGCCTTCTCCCTGGAATAAAGGTTCATATGGATTTTGGTTTAGAAAATTGCCGTATATGTGATATTCATCATGTGTCCCGCTTCCGGATGTTGGAAAATGTCCCACTAAAAGATTCGGACGTGCCATAATTCCGCCAGAGGAGTTATTTGCTTTACTGAATACATTATTGCGGATTATTGTCACACTTTTCCCTGTCGGCATACCGGGGATGTTCGTTGGTCGTGGTATTTGGTGCTTGATTTCCATATTGTAACCGATGGTATCGTAAATTAGATTATTTTCTATTATCCCGTTAATAAACTGTGAATCTCCGTCAGAGTCTCCAAGATAGATACCTGTCCCACCATCAGTAATTACATTATTCCTGATAATCCAGTTCCATGATACATCGTGGTTTGCCGCAATACCCACAGTCTGCTGATGGTCACTAAAACTGTGGATATATAAATTTTCAAGAGTAATGTGATGATTAACTGTTTTCGAGATTACCCCGCTGCTGATGTACTGGCAGTTGATTTCAAGATTGCGAAGCTCAACATAACTTGAATTCCTGAGTTCAACAGTGTTGGTGTTCAATTGTCCCAACAAAACTGCTCTCGGTCCGCTCTCCGGTCCCATGATTATAATGGGGTTGCCGGGCTCTCCGTTTAAACTGGTGATGCGCAGGAGGTTATTATATGATCCAGCCTCGAGCAGGAGGGTTTCACCCGGTTGAAGGTTGCTAACTAGGGAAACATAATTAGATGAATTTGCATTTATTATGTTTTGTCCAAATGCAGGTATTGACCCCAGTAAAACTGTTGCGGCAAAGGTAAAGAAGTAAGTTGTCATTTTCTTAATGACTGCAGAAACTGTTTTCATAATGTAGTCTTTATAAAAAATAAACGGTATATGAATTAGTTCAGTTTTTTTCTCAGGCTGGTTGGGGGAGATGGAAGTGTTGAGTCTGATGAACCGGGCACTTGTTTGACTGCAACTGAGTACATGCTATGAGCTCCATCCTCATTACCACCTAATATAACCCATCCTGGCAAAAAGTTTTTAGCATAAAGGCTCAAATTTGTATCTGAGGTTATCAGATCATCTCC
>CAMYJJ010000250.1 GCA_947258735.1 Thermodesulfovibrionia bacterium
GGAAACCCCGGAAAGTCAGGGATAGGCGTATTAATAAAATTTAATGATACCGGGTCGTCTGAAAAAAGCAGGACTGTCAGGATATCAGAGTATATCGGACATGCAACCAATAATGCAGCTGAATACTCAGCCCTTATACGGGGTCTGGAAATAGCAAGGTCTCTGGGAGTGAAAATCATAGATATCTATCTGGATTCCGAGCTGCTCGTCAGGCAGATGAATGGCATATATAAAGTGAAGAATAAAAATCTCTACAGCTTCTGGACCCGTGCAAAAAAACTCTCAGGTGATTTTGACAGGTGCACGATTACCCATGTCCGGAGGGAAATGAATACTGAAGCGGATGCATTGGCAAGCAAAGCAGTAAAAAAGGGGCGCTGAACTGATCAGGTCAATTTCTATTATAAATTATTCATGAATAATTAAGAGGTAATAATAACCATGGATATTAAGGCATATGAAAAGGCGCAGCTTACCGCACAAAGGATAAGTTTTGCATATGAAGACCTGTTTGGAGATAAAGAAAAGAGGAAGATATTCGAGGCCATCTTTGAACGGTTTCTGGACCCAGTGGACCCGGAAGGTGCCATGGAACCATACGATGCAATGGTTGCCTTGTGGAGGAAAAATCCTGATGGGTTTGATCATATGGTCACAGAACTGGACAAGTCTTCTCTCATATAAGACTAGATTACTCCTGGTCTTAATTAAATTATAACCTCAGATAACCCTTCTCAATTAATTGAAAAGTAACAATAAAAGACCTCATGCCAGGGTGGGGGTGCACACCTCCATAGCAGGAGGTATTTCCAGGTCACTGGAAAGGGCAGTCGAGCTCAATTGTAATACCGTCCAGATTTTTTCCCATAGTCCAAGGCAATGGAAAAAGACCGTAATCCCTGAGCCTGAAGTAAAGCGCTTTGCAACACTGAGACAGGCACATGATATACATCCTGTTTTTGTACATGCATCATATCTCATAAATCTTGCATCTCTCTCACCTGATATCATCAGAAAGTCGATAGATCTGCTTTCTTATGAACTGGACAATGCTGACCGCATCGGTGCTGAATATGTAGTGCTGCACACAGGAAGTGCCAGCGGCATGGACGGGGAACGGGCAAGAGAGAAGGCGGCAAAGGCATTATTGAGGAGTATCAGGATGCACCGGGGAACGTCTTCAATTATACTTGAAAATACTGCCGGACAGAGAGGAGATATAACATCTTCCATACACGCAATGGCAGACATTATTGACCGGTGCAGCAGTGACCGGATCGCCGGCATATGCATGGACACGTGTCATGCTTTTGCATCCGGATATGATATTGCATCGGGAAAAGGACTCGATGGGATGCTGAATGAAATAAATAAACATATTGGTATTGATAAGCTTAAGCTCATTCACCTGAATGATTCTAAGAAGCCTCTGGGTTCAGGTGTTGACAGGCATGAACATATTGGCAGGGGATCAATAGGAATCGAAGGGTTCAGAAATATGTTGACTGAAAGAAGAATCACACAGGTACCCATTATTCTTGAAACGCCAAAAGACAATGAAGATGCTGACCGGAAGAACCTGCAAACAGTATTCAGGCTGATTCATCAATAGTCAAAACTGAACATCCTGGTTTTGATATGTGAGTGATGATGGTCTGGATTTTGGCAAATTTATAACGTATAGCAGTCGTTGTAAATACGCATTGCTTTAAAGTTAACATGATATTTCAATATGTAACTAATTGAAATAAAATAATAATAAAAAAATATAATAAATATATTGCCAAGTGTCGGGGGTTTCTTATAAAATATACACATCCACAACATCAGGAGATTATTCATAAACCAGTAAATTGATCTGATTGCAGCGGCGGCGGTTATTCCCCCCCCCAACACGTCTGGCCTGAAGGTCTGACAATGGTGGCGGTGTGTTTGACCCCGCCTTTTTTATGCCTTTTCCAGAAACAGAAGTAACCAGCTGAATTGCTATATCGCACATACGCGCTTACAAACACGTGAGGAGGAAACAGTAACGTGAAACTGATTAAGAATCTGTATGACTGGGTATTACACTGGGCTCAAACTCCCTATGCGGTGCCTGCACTTTTTTTACTTGCCTTCGCAGAGTCATCTTTTTTTCCGGTGCCTCCTGATGTCCTCCTGATTACCCTGGCTATTTCCCTTCCGAAAAAGGCTTTTCAGTATGCACTGATTTGTATGATCGGGTCTGTTACAGGGGGCATATTAGGGTATGCCATAGGTTTGTATGGATATGAAACCGTTGGGAAACCTATTGTAGATTTTTATCATGGCCAGGAAGTAATGGAATTGATTAAAACAAAATATGAACAGCATGGATTTCTGGGAATTTTAATTGCCGCAATTACCCCTATTCCCTACAAGGTGTTTACCATTGCTTCAGGAGTATTTAAATTTGATTTCTGGCTTTTTACGTTGGCATCCATTATAGGAAGAAGCACGAGGTTTTTTATTGTTGCGGCCCTGATCTGGAAATTCGGATCTCCCATCAGAAATTTCATCGAAAAGTACTTTAACCTGCTGAGCATTCTTTTTATGATATTGCTTATTGGAGGATTTTTGCTCATAAAGTATGTGCTGTAGACGTAAGGGCCTGCTGCCCTGATATAATTCAAGTATCAGGACCAGTGCGTTGGTATCATTGCATGGTCATATGCATCCTGTTTACTGCTTTACTGCATATTTAAGATCCTGGTTTTCACTGTCATAATAACTGATGTGAATAGTGTCATTGTCATCAGAGGCAATGGATGAAAACTCACCGACACCTGAAGCATCATCTACAATTGCGGTGTTCCAGCTGCTGCTCTGAGTACAATTATCTGTTGCATTGCATTCAGCGTATTTCAGTATGTCATTGTCAAAATCATGGTAGCTGATATGCACATTGTTTCCGGAGTCAATGGCAATCGATGAATAGTCACCTATGTCACCTGCACTGTCTACTGTCACAGTATTCCAGTTTGAAGCCAGTGTACAGTCGGAAGTAAATGGACAAAAGGCATATTTAAGATTTTCATTGTCAAAATCATAATAGCTGATATGAATATTATTGAGTGCATCAGATGCTATGGAAGAATATAGTCCAACATCCATGGAGGTGTCAATTTTAACAGTATTCCAGTTTGACAGCACGTTGCAGTCATTTAGCATTGAGCAGGTAGCGTATTTCAGGTTTCCCATAAAGAGATCTTCGGACTCATAATAACTGATATGAATATTACTGCCGGAGTCGGTGGCAATGGATGAATACTGACCCATGTCCCCGGAACTGTCAATTGTCAATATGGTCCAGTTGCCTGACTGATTACAGTCATTGCCGAAAAGACATGATGCATACTTTAAATAACCATTATGAGAATCATAATAGGAAATATGGATGTTATTTAATTGATCAATCGTCATGGAAATATCTGATCCCACGTCGCCGGCGCTGTCAATGATAACACTGCTCCAGTTCGAAGGGTCGGAACAGTCATCTGTTGCTGGGCAGGATATCAGTTTTAAATCTCCGTTTGTTATGGTTGCGGCATCATAAAAACTGATGTATATGTTCCCAAGAGTATCTGTCAATACATCAGAATACGTCGTTGCCAGTGAAATGCTCCCCACATCTGTTAATGAAACAGGTGTACTCCATGCACCTGAGCTGTAATATGCATATTTCAGCTGGTTATTTGTTGAATCATAATAGCTGATCTGAACAGGGTTGCCAGAGATGGACGTGCTCAGACCTACATCACCCAAGGAGTCTATCGTAGAAATGCTCCATGACAGGGGAATAGAATCTGTTGTAATGCAGGATTGAATACTGCAGGCTGATTCATTACCTGATGCGTCAAATGCTGAAATCTCATAACAATACGTGGTGCCGGGTTCGAGATCGTTATCATTGTATGCAGTCGATGATGATGTGATGATGTCTCCGGACTCTTTATAAATTCTGTAACCATCTACACCTGTGTTATCTGAAGACGCATTCCAGGTAAGATGAATCTGACTTGAAGAAGAAACATTCAGTGTGAAACCTGCAGGAACAGACGGGGATTCGGTATCTTCAGAATAATTGTGCGGACCTCCACTGCCGCCGCAGGCGATCAGAATCAAGACAAAAGACAGTGAGGTGAGTTTTATATATTGATTACGGTATCGGTAAATGTGATTCAATGATTTCACAGGTGATAAATTTAATTGATGCCATCATTATCAATGTCAGTACTATGATATGTGATTTCACCTGTACGCTCTGTGATATCTGTCACAATTATGCGATTCAGACATCATTTACTTTTGTTTGAAGAAATGGAATCGTATGCATATGCTCATTTCGTTTATGGGAGGAAAATCAATAGAATAATATTAATCATAAATGGAAACACCAGGGGGTGACTTATGTAGCTGGCTTCCGGAAATATCATAAACCTTGATAAATGCAGGAAAGATTGCCGATTCAGCGGAATTCTGTTATATTACATTAATCCTAGCAGTAAATTATTCTCAGGTAATGAATCTGAACAGCAAATTCATACTTAATTTTACTCCAACCGGTATAATCCCGACAAAGGACATGACGCCTAATGTACCTTTAGCACCTCAGGAGATTGCAGAGCAGGTACTTGAAGCTGCTGAGCTTGGAGCCAATATGGTTCATCTTCATGCCCGTGATCAGGAAACAGGCCAAAC
>CAMYJJ010000251.1 GCA_947258735.1 Thermodesulfovibrionia bacterium
AATCTCATTCAATGAGGCAAAATATTCATGAAATGATTTTGCTTTAGTAGAGGCATCCATAACAATGTCTTCATCCTGGGTCAACGATCCATTTCCTATAAGACGCTGGACATTGACGACGACGTATTTCATCTTCGATGTGAGCATATTCAGCTCCATCAGGTTGCTGGAAATATATTTGACCTCCTGTTTCACCTGACTTGAAAATAAATAAATAACTCCGCATCCAATGACAATAACCATGACGATGGTCAAAAAACTGCCCAGAATCTTGTATCTGAATGACATCTTATTCAGCATAGTGCATTCCCTTCTGATGTTCCCATCGTTCCTTTTTATTTAACCGGAACAAACTCCAGTTTGGCCACAATCTCCTGCCCGTCAGGGCTTAATACAAAGTTAATAAATTTCTGCACGTTTCCGGTTGCCTCACCCTTGGTGATCAGGTTAAGTTCACGGCGAAGCGGATACGATCCATTTGCCACATTTACGGATGTTGCCTTGGTTCCATCCAGATCAAGCAATTTCACAGCTACGCCTTTTTTGGCAGCAGCCTCTGCAGTACCGACAGAGACGTATCCGATAGCTGACGGTGTTCCGCTTACATAAGCAATAGCTTCGGTGTTTGAACCGATGACATGTGCAGAAGAAATGACCTTGCCCTTTAAACCGAAATGCTTTTCAAACAGTTCTTTGGTGGAACGTCCTTCTGCTTTTGTCTCAATTGATATTGCCTGATCAGGCCCGCCCAGTTCTTTCCAGTTTGTTACAGAGCCTGTATATATGTTTATGATGTCCTGTTTCGTAACGGAATTTATTTTATTGCCTGAATTAACGACAACTGCTATCCCGTCCATTCCGATGAGATGGGCCTTCAGGTCCTGCGGCTCGCTGCTCTTCAGTTTTCTGGAAGCCATGCCGATATCTGCTGAACCGCTATCAGCTGATTTTACGCCAACGCTTGAACCGCCGCCTTTTACTTTTACTTTAATACCTGTTTCTTTTTTGAAGAGCTTTGCGGCTTTTTTTACTATCGGCCTGATCGTGCTTGAACCTGTTGCTTTGATCACTTCTCCTGCAAAGGATGTTGCTGTAAAAAGCAGTACGACTGAAACTGCAACTAATATCTTCTTCATTGTTTTCCTCCTCTTTCTTATTGTTCAGCATTCTGAAAATTCATAAACTTCATTTATAAGGTTATTACTCTATCGGCACAAAGTGATAATAAAAATATAGGTGCATTTCTGTTTTTTGTATCAGGTTTATCCCTATGGTGCATTCAGCTTACCTCTGTCGCTTCCGGAGCGTTCTGCATATCTATTTCTATACTTTTATTAGTACGCTCTGTCTTAAATTCACTCACCAGACCCTGTAGTTCCTCTGCCAGAGCGCTCAGACCCTGACTGGCATCAAATGACACCCCTGTCTTGGAATTTGTCTGATTGCTTAAGGCAGCCACTGATTCAATATTACCTGTTACCGTCTGGGCAGCGGATGTCTGTTCTTCAGTGGCACTTGCCATCTGCTGTATCAGATCAGCAGCGTTTTGAATCGAGTCTACTATCTGCTTCAGGGACTCTCCAGCCTGACTCGCCAGTTCCACACCACTATTGACTTCTTTAGTCCCTGCCTCCATTAACGTAACGGCTGATCCTGTATCCTGTTGTATGGTCTTGATCATACTTCCGATTTCACTCGTTGCCGCAGTTGTCCTTTCAGCGAGTTTTCTGACTTCATCCGCAACCACTGCAAATCCTCTTCCCTGTTCCCCTGCACGCGCAGCCTCAATTGCGGCATTCAGGGCCAGGAGGTTTGTCTGGCCGGCAATGTCATCAATGACATTAATTATCTCACCGATCTGTTCTGAACTTTTACCAAGTGTTTCTATTGTTTCAGAAGATGCATTGACCGATCGCGCTATACTATTCATTCCCTCTATTGTCGCCGAGACCACCTCACCTCCTTTATGGGCAAGCTCTGTGGCCTTTTTGGCTGATTCTGCAGCACGGGTGGAGTTTTTGGCCACATCTGAAAACGTTGTACTTATCTCCTCCATTGCAGAGGCAGCCTGTTCGCTCTGACGTGACTGCTGCTCAGCTGACACAGCTATTTCCTCAGAAGAGGCGGTAAGTTCCTGTGCGGAGTTACTCACATTATTCGTAGTCCCTATTACTTCAGCAATTATCCTGTGAAATTTTTCTATGAGGTCTGACATGCTGTGGTTGATTGACCCGATTTCATCATACCTGTCAGTCTCGTACGATATGGTAAGGTCACCGTTAGCTGTCTCGTGTATCTTGTTTTTTAACTTCTTTATCGGATTGAGCAGGTCACGTTTGACCTTTAGTGTGGTGAAAAGTATATCTGAAATACCGAGCAGTACCACGACCAGCACGGTCAGGATAATAAACCTCAGCCTCTTCTCAATATTGCTGATAGCTGATACTATTCTATTGTTTACTTCATCTTCAAACTGTTTGATCTTTGTATTGATGCTGTCCGATAACTCAACAACCTCCTCCAGTTTTTCTTCGCCTTCGTCGGTAAGGTCTGCAACATACAAAGAAGACATGGTCACTGCATCGGCAAACAGCTTCTCATACACTGTTTTTATGGTGGTCAATTGATCTTTCAGCTCCTGATCATCTACCAGTTCCAGTGCTGATGTATTGTAATCATGAAATGTTTTGGACACGGTGGACGCCATCATCAGGAGGTCTTCATCCTGGATAAGCGCTCCGTTGCTGATGAGGCGCTGGACATTGACTACCACATACTGCATCTTTGATGTAAGGATGTTAAGTTTCATCTGGTTCTGTGAAATATCCTTAACCTGCGCGTTGACCTGTTTTGAATAAATGACGATGACACCTGCGCCTGCCATGGTTATGATGATGACTATCACGCTAATGATGACTTTATGACTGAAATTAATTTTTTTAAGAATGTTCAATTTCTTACAAATCTTAAGTAATTTCATCCGGAGACTCCTATTCAATATCTTTCTTTTTAAAACTGCTATGCATATCAAAATCAGGCTTTATTATTTTCATTAAGCACTTTATCGGTCTCTAATTTTTAAAACTTAAATGAATAGCACAATAATATTCATTTTTATCCAGCAACTTAAACGGATTTTTTATAATGATTTTCAGTTGATTTTAATTGTCATATAATCAGCGGGTTATGCATACAGACTTAAATGAGGAGGACTCTTATTTAATTTTTTTATTATTAAATAACGCTGTATATTAATTGATTTTTATGCTATAATTCAGGACTTTTCTCAAGGGTAAGCAACACATTCTGGAATAAAAACCTAAAAGGAGATAGATTTAATGATAATAATAGGTGAAAAGATTAGTGTCATTGCGAAAAAAGTCAGAGAGGCAATGGACAGCCGTGACCCGAAGCCAATTCAGGAACTGGCCGAAGCGCAGTGGAAGGCAGGAGCACATTTTATCGATGTAAATATCGGCCCTGCCGAGGACAAAGGCGAAGACCTGATGAAATGGATGGTTGAGAGCATCCAGCAGACTGTTAAAGCCCCTCTCTGTCTGGATACAACGAATGCATCAGCCCTTGAAGCCGGCTTGAATGTTCATAATAATGAATGGGGAAAGCCCCTTATCAACTCTACGTCCAACGACCCTGAACGGTTCGTCATGCTTGAACTGGCAGCAAAACACAACGCTGAAATTATAGCGCTCACCATCAGCAAAGGCGGACTGCCTGCAGATGCAGAAGAGAGATGTGGCATAGCTGCAGAGATCATGGGCAGGGCCATGGAATTCGGAGTTCCTCTTGAGGACATTTATCTTGATCCGCTGATTCTGCAGGTATGCACCACCCAGGACCAGGCCATGCATTCCATTAAAGCAGTCCAGATGTTTCAGGAATTGAATGATCCACCGATGAAAACAGTTGTCGGACTCAGCAATATCTCAAACGGTGTACCAAAGGAAATGAGAAGTCTCATAGACAAAGTGTACCTGACATTATTAATGTATGAAGGGTTGACAGCAGCAATTGCCAATCCACTGGACAAGGACCTTATGGATGTGGTCAAGACAACCGAAGTATTTCTGAATAAAACACTGTATGCACATTCATATCTGGAAATGTGAAAGACAGTTACGCGTGATGAGTGACGAGTAACAAGTAACTGATAACAAATAACAACTAACTCGTATTAAGATAACACTGATTACTGATTACTCATCACTGATAACTGATTACTAATCATGGAGGTTAATATGTCTTATGTAGTTCCCAAAGAGTCCTTTAACGGTAAAGTCCTTAATGTTGATTTTGGTAAAGATGACAGGGCCCTTGCTGTTGGCGGTGAAAACTGTCTTCCCTTTTTGTCATTTGAAGGTGAACTTCCCAATAAGCCTGTCATCGCTTATGAAATACAGGATTGCCCGCCGGATGACTGGCCGGATACCGTAAAGGAAGTATATAAGGATGTAAGCGGAGATCCTGTAAGCTGGGCAAAACATTGCCAGGACAACCTGAATGCGAAAGCGATCGCATTGAGGCTGGTGAGCACCCATCCTGACAGGGACGACCGTTCTGCTGAGGATGCTGCGCAGACGATTAAAGATGTGCTGGCAGCCATTAATATACCCCTCATAATTCTCGGCTCAAACCATATCGAGAAAGATGCCGCTGTTCTGGTTGCTGCAGCAGAGGCAGCCAGCGGACATAATT